>NZ_JBFADM010000006.1:0-20372 GCF_040641355.1 Streptomyces sp. NPDC020996 | reverse complement strand
GTGGTGGACCGATGTGGTCGGCCAAAGCGGTCAACCGAGACGGTCGATCGCTGGCGGTCGGCCGGGGTGGCCGCACGCGGCCGCGGGCCGGGGCGCCGGACCGAGCCGGTCGGCCGAGGCCGTCGCGGTCGGCGCGGTCGGCGGCGGGCCGGGGCTGTGGGCCGGGCGGTGGGCCGGGGTCAGACGTACCGTTCGAGGATCGAGGACTCCGCCAGGCGGGACAGGCCCTCGCGCACGCTCCGCGCGCGGGCCTCGCCCACGCCGTCCACCGTCTGCAGGTCGTCGACGCTCGCGGCGAGCAGCTTCTGCAGTCCGCCGAAGTGCTCGACGAGCCGGTCGATGATCGCGCCGGGCAGCCGCGGGACCTTGGCCAGGAGGCGGAAGCCGCGCGGGGACACCGCCGAGTCGAGGGCCTCCGGAGAGCCCGTGTACCCCAGCGCCTTGGCCACCGTGGACAGTTCGAGCAGCTCCGCGTGGGTGAGGGCGTCGAGTTCGTGGAGGGCCTCGTCGACCGTGCGGGAGCGCTTGGCGGTGGGCTCGGGGACGTAGTCCCGGACGACGAGTTCACGCTCGGGCTCCACGCCGGCGATCAGCTCGTCCAGCTGGAGGGCCAGCAGGCGCCCGTCGGTGCCCAGTTCGACCACGTATTCGGCGATTTCGGTGGCGATGCGGCGCACCATCTCCAGACGCTGGGCCACCGCCGAGACATCACGGACCGTCACCAGGTCCTCGATCTCCAGCGCCGACAGCGTCCCCGCGACCTCGTCCAGGCGGAGCTTGTAGCGCTCCAGGGTGGCCAGGGCCTGGTTGGCGCGGGACAGGATCGCCGCGGAGTCCTCCAGGACGCGGCGCTGCCCGTCGACGTACAGGGCGATCAGGCGCATCGACTGCGACACGGACACCACCGGGAAGCCGACCTGCTTGGAGACCCGGTCCGCCGTTCGGTGCCGGGTGCCGGTCTCCTCCGTGGGGATCGTCGCGTCGGGCACGAACTGCACGCCCGCCCGCAGGATCTTCGACAGGTCCGAGGACAGCACGATGCCGCCGTCCAGCTTGCACAGCTCCCGCAGCCGCGTGGCCGTGAACTCCACGTCCAGCACGAAACCGCCCGTGCACATGACTTCGACGGTCTTGTCGAAGCCCAGCACGATGAGACCGCCGGTGTTGCCGCGGAGCACCCGCTCCAGGCCGTCGCGCAGGGCGGTGCCCGGAGCCACGGCGCTCAGCGAGGCGCGCATCAGGCCATCGGAACCGGCACTCCCACCGGACTTTCCGGGAGCCGCTGCCCGGTCGTTGGCTGCCACTGCACTCCTCCGGTCGCAGGTTCTGGGGCGCTCCCGTATCGCACATTCGGTCGTACGGACGGGCGAGACCAGGGCAAAGTCTACCGGCGCTCCTCCGCCTCCCGTGGGGCGTCTCGGCGACGGGAGCGCGGAAGGACCCGCAGGGCGTCCCCTATGTCGGCCACTTCCAGCACCTTCATGCCGGAAGGGATCTTGCCCGGGTCGCCCGGTACGAGGGCGTGCGTGAAGCCCAGACGGTGCGCCTCGGACAGTCGGCGCTGCACGCCCGTGACCCGTCTGACCTCGCCCGCGAGGCCCACCTCGCCGATCGCGACGAGGTTCTTCGGCAGCGGGGTGTCGCTCGCCGCCGACGCCAGCGCGAGGGCGATGGCGAGGTCGGCCGCGGGCTCCGACAGCTTCACCCCGCCGACCGTCGCGGAGTAGATGTCCCGCTTGCCGAGCGCGCTGATGCGGCCGCGCTGCTCCAGCACGGCGAGCATCATCGACACGCGGGAGGTCTCCAGGCCCGAGGTGGTGCGCCGAGGGGAGGGGATCTGCGAGTCGACGGTGAGGGCCTGGACCTCGGCGACGAGGGGGCGGCGGCCCTCCAGGGTGACCGTCAGGCAGGTGCCGGGGACGGGTTCGTCACGCCGGGTCAGGAAGAGTCCGCTGGGGTCCGCGAGGCCCGTGATGCCCTCGTCGTGCAGTTCAAAGCAGCCGACCTCGTCCGTGGCGCCGTACCGGTTCTTGACGCCGCGGACCAGGCGCAGGCGCGCGTGCCGGTCGCCCTCGAAGTGCAGGACGACGTCCACCAGGTGCTCCAGCAGACGGGGGCCCGCGATGGCGCCGTCCTTGGTGACGTGGCCCACCAGGAGCGTGGACATGCCGCGTTCCTTGGAGGCGCGGATGAGGGCGCCGGCGACCTCGCGCACCTGCGCCATGCCGCCCGGGGCGCCGTCGATCTCGGGGGAGGCCACCGTCTGCACCGAGTCCAGGATCAGCAGCGACGGCTTGACCGCGTCCAAGTGGCCGAGCACGGCCGCCAGATCGGTCTCCGCGGCGAGATACAGGTGGTCGTCGAGCGCCTTGATGCGGTCGGCGCGCAGCCGGACCTGGCTCGCCGACTCCTCACCGGTGACGTAGAGGGTGCGGTGCTCCTCGCTCGCCGACTTCGCCGCCACGTCCAGCAGGAGCGTCGACTTGCCGACGCCGGGCTCGCCCGCGAGCAGCACCACCGCGCCGGGCACCAGTCCGCCGCCGAGCACCCGGTCGAGCTCGGGCACACCGGTGGAGCGGGCGGTGGCCTGACGGCCGTCGACCTGGCCGATGGGCAGCGCGGATGTCGTCACGCGGCCCGGCGCCGTCGTCCGGACGGCGGGCGCGCCGTACTCCTCGATCGTCCCCCAGGCCTGGCACTCGGGGCAGCGACCGAGCCACTTGGCCGTCTGCCAGCCGCACTCGGTGCAGCGGTAGGAGGGGCGGTCCTTGGTGGTCTTGGTACGGGCAGCCATGCGCAAACCGTAACCGCCGCCACCGACAACGCCGCCCCCGCGGGGGAGGCGGGGCCGCCCGTCCCCATTTGAGGGATCGTTTCACCCGTATGGATTAAATGTGCTCAAGGGGGAGGAAACCCCTGGTCTCCGGCCTCTACGGTCACATGGATGACGAGCAGCAGTCCGGAGACCTCCACCCGCATCACCGGTGCGGAGACCTCACCCCGCGTCACCGGTGTCGACCGGGCGCGCCGGGAGGCGCGTGACCGCGCCGCGGCGCGCACGGTCGCGAAGCGGCCGCCCGCGCCGCCTGCGCAGCCCGCACCGCCCGCGCGCTACGAGCCGTACCTCGACGGGCTGTTCACCTACTGCCTGTCCGTGCTCTGCGACCACGACGCGGCGACCGCCGCCCTGGGGGACGTCCTCGCCCTCGCCGAGCGCCGCCGCGGGCCCGAGGCGGCCGGGGACCGGCGGGCCTGGCTGTACGCGCTGGCCCGCTGGGCGTGCCTGCGCAAGCTCGCCGAGGCCAAGCAGAAACGTCAGAGCACGCACGCGGCGGGCCGCTCCGCGGGTTCCCGGCAGCCCACGGCCCCGTCCGTCCCCGACGCCGTCCAGCAGGCCAGGCGACGCGAACTCGCCCTGCTGGCCTGGCCGGAGGCCGCCGGCACCACCCCCGAGCAGCGCGAGGCCCTCGAACTCGCCGTGCGTCACCACCTCGCCGCCCACGAGGTGGCCGCCGTCCTCGGCACGGCTCCCACCGCCGCCCGCGAACTGCTCGCCTCCGCCGCCTGTGAGGTCGAGCGCACCCGCGCCGCCCTCGCCGTCGTCGAGAACGGCACCTGCCCGGGCGTGGCCCGGCTCACCGGCGAGGGCCGGCTGGTGCTCAGCACGGCCCTGCGCAAGGAACTCGTCCGGCACGTCGACGACTGCCCGCGCTGCCGCCGCGGCGCCGAGCGCGCGATCCCCGGCCGCTGGCCCGGCGCGAGCGTCACCCCCGCCGCCGAGCTGCATGTGCTCCCGGCGCCCCGCGCCGCCCTGCACGCCGCCATGGCGCACTCGCCACGCGCGCGTGGCGCCGCCGCGCCCCGGTTCGACCGGCGCGGCTTCCCCATGGACCCCAGGGACCGCGCCGCCCGCCGGGACCGGCTGCGCACGCGTGCCGTCACCACGACCGTCGTCGCCACGGTCGTCGCGGCGCCGGTGTTCGCCCTGTGGGCCGCCTACCGCAGCGCGCCGACCGGTGAGGGAGCCGACGGCGCCGCCACCGGCGCCGGCGAGGCGCACGGCCCCGGCCGCCTGGCCGGCGAGGGGGCGGGCGGAGGCTACGAGAACGCCGGCAACGCGGACGCCGGGCCGGACCCCCGCTTCGGCCGACGCGCCGGGACGGACGTCTCCGCGGAGGTCGTCGGCGTGGCCGGCGCGGGTCACAAGGGCGCCGGGCAGATCGAGGTGTCGGCCCGCACCAGCGGCGACACCACCCTCATCACCCTCACCGCCACCGGCTCCGCGGTGCGCTGGTCCGCGACGACCAGGGCGCCCTGGCTGTACCTGAGCCGGACCTCGGGCATCCTCGCCCTGGGTGAGTCGGTGACCGTCAGGGTGCACGTCGACCAGTTGCGGGAGCCGGCGGGGAGCTGGCGGGCACAGGTCGCGGTGTCTCCGGCCGGCGCCGTCGTCACCATCGACGGCCGCGGCGTCGCGCCCAGCCCCTCGGACCACGGTCCGAGCGGCCCCGCCGCCCCGACCCCGTCTGGCCCCCGCCCGACCCCGACGGCCACCTCGGCGCCCCCGGACCCCACCCCGAGCGACCCGCCTTCTTCGCCCGCCCCGCAGCCCACGCCCAGCGGATCCGCCCCGTCCGACCCGGCGGGCTCGTCCCCGCCGGCCACCGACGGCGACCCGAGCCCGTCCGTTTCCTGACCGGCCGGCAGACCTGAGCCCGTCCATCTCCTGAGCGGTCGGCAGACCTGAGCCCGTCCGCGTCCTGACCGGTGGGCAGGCAAGGGCCCCTCCGCGTCCTGAGCGGTCGGCCGCCCCGAGCCTGTCCGTGCCCCGAGCCCGTCCGTGCCCCGAGCGGTCAGCCCACGGACTCCGCGGCATCCGCAGGGCTCACGGGATCCGCAGGATGCGGTGCCACCAACGGCAGCCGCGAGGCCAGCCGCGCCTCGCACAGCTCCACCAGACGGTCGTAGCCGGCCTTGCCCATCAGCTCGGTCAGCTCCGCCCGGTAGGAGACGTACACCGGCTCGCCCGCGCCGTGCGCCGAGGTCGCCGACGTGCACCACCAGTGCAGGTCGTGGCCGCCCGGACCCCAGCCCCGGCGGTCGTACTCACCGATCGACACCTGCAGCACGCGCGTGTCGTCGGGCCGGTCGATCCAGTCGTACGTGCGCCGGATCGGCAGCTGCCAGCACACGTCCGGCTTGGTCTCCAGCGGCTCGCGGCCCTCGCGCAGGGCCAGGATGTGCAGCGAGCAGCCGGCGCCGCCCGGGAAACCGGGCCGGTTCTGGAAGATGCAGGAGCCCTGGTAGGGGCGGGTCTGCCGGTCGCCGTCCTCGTCCTCGGACACCCAGCCGTTCCGCGTGCCCTCGGCGTGGTGCTGCCAGATCTCCGGGGTCAGCCGCGCCGCGTGCTCCGCGACCCGCTTCTCGTCGTCCTCGTCGGAGAAGTGGGCGCCCAGCGTGCAGCAGCCGTCCTCCGCGCGGCCCTCCTGGATCCCCTGGCAGCCGCTGCCGAAGATGCAGTTCCAGCGCGAGGTCAGCCAGGTCAGATCGCACCGGAAGACCTGCTCGTCGTCCGCCGGATCAGGGAACTCCACCCACGCGCGCGCGAAGTCGAGGCCCTTCTCGTCCGCTTCCCGGACCTTGCGCGACTTCTTCGGCGACCTCACCCGCGGAGCGACGGCGGAATCCGCGGCGGATCCGGCTCCCGCTGCCGACTTGTCGGCCTTTGCCTTTTTCGTCTTTGGCACCAGACCAGGGTACGGCGCTCGCGGCGGTCCTCGGGGACCGAGGACCGCCCAGGTGGCAGTAGCGTTCCGTACATGAGACTCGGTGTCCTCGACGTGGGATCGAACACGGTGCATCTGCTGGTGGTGGATGCGCACCCGGGCGCGTGCCCGCTACCCGCGCACTCGCACAAGGCGGAGCTGCGCCTGGCCCAACTCCTCGACGAGGACGGGGCGATCGGCCCCGAAGGGGTCGACAAGCTGATCGCCGTCATCCATGACGCGCTGCAGGCCGCCGAGGACAAGGGCGTGGAGGATCTCCTGCCGTTCGCGACCTCCGCCGTGCGCGAGGCCAGCAACGCCGACGAGGTCCTCGCGCGGGTGAAGCGCGAGACCGGCGTCGAGCTGCAGGTCCTCGCCGGCGCCGAGGAGGCCCGGCTGACCTTCCTCGCCGCCCGCCGCTGGTTCGGCTGGTCGGCCGGGAAGCTGCTCGTCCTCGACATCGGCGGCGGCTCCCTGGAGATCGCCTACGGCATCGACGAGCAGCCCGACGCGGCCGTCTCGCTGCCGCTGGGCGCGGGCCGGCTGACCGCCGCCCGGCTGCCCGGCGACCCGCCCGCCCCGGAGGCGGTGCGGGCGCTGCGCCGCCATGTGCGGGCCGAGATCGCCCGGACGGTCGGCGAGTTCAGCCGCTTCGGCGCCCCCGACCACGTCGTCGCCACATCCAAGACCTTCAAGCAGCTCGCCCGCATAGCCGGCGCCGCCCGCTCCACCGACGGCCTCTACGTCCAGCGCGAGCTGAAGCGGGAGTCCCTGGAGGCATGGGTCCCGCGTCTGGCCGGCATGACCACCGCCCAGCGGGCCGAGCTGCCCGGCGTCTCGGAGGGCCGCGCGGGCCAGCTGCTCGCCGGGGCGCTGGTGGCCGAGGGCGTGATGGACCTGCTCGGCGCGGAGTCGGTGGAGATATGCCCGTGGGCGCTCAGGGAGGGAGTGATCCTGCGCAGGCTCGACCACATGGGATCGGCGTGACGTCCCGCGGGGGCGCCGAACGGCACCGGCGAGTCCCCGCGGACCGTACCGGCGAGCCCCGGCCGAGCGGCACCGGCGAGTCCCTGCGGACCCGTGCCGGCGAGCCCCCGCGGACCCGCGCCGGAAAGCCCCTGCGGACCCGCGCCGGAAAGCCCCCGCGGACCCGCACCGGCCCGTGGCGATGGCCACAACGGCGTACTGGGGCCCGGCCGCACGCACCCGCACCCCGTAACCTGTCACCCATGGCAGAGCCAGTCGTACGCATCCCGGATGCGAAGGTCGCCCTGTCGACGGCGTCCGTCTATCCGGAGTCGACGGCGACGGCCTTCGAGATCGCCGCGCGTCTCGGATACGACGGTGTCGAGGTCATGGTGTGGACCGACCCGGTCAGCCAGGACATCGAGGCCCTGCGCAGACTCAGCGACTACCACCAGATCCCGATCCTCGCCGTGCACGCCCCCTGCCTGCTCATCACGCAGCGCGTGTGGTCCACCGACCCCTGGGTCAAGCTCCAGCGCGCCCGCGCCGCGGCCGAGAAGCTGGGCGCGACCACGGTCGTCGTCCACCCCCCGTTCCGCTGGCAGCGGCAGTACGCGCGCGACTTCGTCGACGGGATCTGGCGGATGGCGAACGAGACGGACGTCCGGTTCGCCGTCGAGAACATGTACCCCTGGCGCTACCGCGACCGCGAGATGCTCGCGTACGCCCCCGACTGGGACGTCACCAAGGACGACTACCGTCACTTCACGATCGACCTCAGCCACGCCGCGACGGCCCGCACGGACGCCATCCAGATGGTCGACCGGATGGGCGACCGCCTGGGCCACGTGCACCTCGCGGACGGCCGGGGATCGGCGAAGGACGAGCACCTGGTCCCCGGCCGCGGCACCCAGCCCTGCGCCGAACTGCTGGAGCGCCTGGCGCTCACCGGCTTCGGCGGGCACGTCGTCATCGAGGTCAACACCCGCCGGGCCATGTCCGGCGCCGAACGCGAGGCCGACCTGGCCGAGGCGCTGGCGTTCACGCGCCTGCACCTGGCGTCCGCGGTGCAGGTGCCCCGGCCGTGACCGAGGCCACGTCCCGGCGCCGGGGCCGCCGTACGCGCACGGAGTCGGCCGACACCCGCGACCGCATCCTGACGGTGGCCCGCGAGGAGTTCTCCCTGCGCGGCTACGACAAGACGTCCGTGCGCCAGATCGCCAAGGCGGCCGGCGTGGACTCGGCGCTGGTGCACCACTACTTCGGCACCAAGGAGCAGGTCTTCGCGGCGGCCATCGAGACCGCCTTCGCGCCCGCCCGCCACGCGCCGGACGCGGTCGCCGACGGCCCGCTGGACGGCGTAGGAGAACGGCTCACCCGCTTCATCTTCGGCATCTGGGAGAACCCCACGACCCGCACACCGTTGCTGGCGATCGTCCGCTCCGCCGTGAACAACGAGACCGCGGCCGGTGTCTTCCGCGACCTGGTCGCCGCGCAGCTGCTGCGCCGCATCGCCGTGCAGATCGACGTGCCGGACGCGGAGCTGCGCGCCGAGCTGGCGGCCGCGCAGCTGGTCGGGTCGGCCATGCTGCGGTACGTGATCAAGGTGGAGCCGCTGGCCTCCGCTGACGTGGAGCAGATCATCGCGCGCGTGGCCCCGGTGGTGCAGGGACACCTGACCGGACCATGACGGCACGGCCCGAACGGCGCGGCGCCGGGCGCTCAGCATCCGACCGCACGGGGCCGGACCGCCCGCGAGGCGCCGCCCGCGAGTTCCCGGCCGCACGGCGCAAGACACGCGTCCCGTATTCCGGACACCTCGTCCCGACACCTGGATGACCGGCGTACGCTCGACGTGAGGTCAGCACTGACCCCGAACCGACTGACAACCGACCTGAACACCGACCGAACACCGACTGAATCGTCCGACGGCAGTCCTGAAGGAGCGAGCGACGATGCCCGAGCTGAGGTCCCGCACAGTCACCCACGGCCGCAACATGGCGGGCGCCCGCGCCCTTATGCGCGCCTCCGGTGTACCCGGTGCGGACATCGGCCGCAAGCCGATCATCGCCGTCGCCAACAGCTTCACGGAGTTCGTGCCGGGCCACACCCACCTCCAGCCGGTCGGCCGGATCGTCAGCGAGGCGATCACCGAGGCGGGCGGCATCCCGCGCGAGTTCAACACCATCGCGGTCGACGACGGCATCGCCATGGGCCACGGCGGCATGCTCTACAGCCTGCCCTCCCGCGACCTGATCGCGGACTCGGTCGAGTACATGGTCGAGGCCCACTGCGCCGACGCCCTGGTCTGCATCTCCAACTGCGACAAGATCACCCCGGGCATGCTGATGGCCGCGCTGCGGCTGAACATCCCGACGGTGTTCGTCTCCGGCGGCCCGATGGAGGCCGGCCGCGCCACCCTGGTCGACGGCACGGTCCGCTCGCTGGACCTGATCGACGCGATCGCCGACGCCGCGAACGACAAGATCTCCGACGAGGACATCCTCCGCATCGAGGAGAACGCCTGTCCGACCTGCGGCTCCTGTTCCGGCATGTTCACCGCCAACTCGATGAACTGCCTGACCGAGGCGATCGGCCTCTCCCTCCCCGGCAACGGATCGGTCCTCGCCACCCACACGGCCCGCAAGCAGCTCTACGTCGCCGCGGCCCGCACGGTCATGGACATCACCCGGCGCCACTACGAGCAGGACGACGACACGGTCCTGCCGCGCTCCGTCGCCACCTTCGCCGCCTTCGAGAACGCGATGGCCCTCGACATCGCGATGGGCGGCTCCACGAACACGATCCTGCACCTGCTCGCCGCGGCCCAGGAGGCGGGCGTGCCGTTCGGCCTGGAGCAGATCGACGCGGTCTCGCGCCGCGTGCCGTGCCTGGCGAAGGTCGCGCCCAACGTCGCGAAGAACCGCACGTACTACATGGAGGACGTGCACCGCGCCGGCGGCATCCCCGCCCTGCTCGGCGAACTGCACCGCGCGGGCCTGCTGAACGAGGACGTGCACTCCGTCCACAGCCCGTCGCTGGCCGACTGGCTGAAGACGTGGGACGTCCGCGGCGGCTCCCCCTCTCCCGAGGCGGTCGAGCTGTGGCACGCGGCCCCGGGCTGCGTCCGCTCGGCCGAGGCGTTCTCCCAGTCCGAGCGCTGGGACACCCTCGACGAGGACGCCGAGAACGGCTGCATCCGCTCCGTCGAGCACGCGTACTCCAAGGACGGCGGCCTGGCGGTCCTCAAGGGCAACCTGGCGGTCGACGGCTGCGTCGTGAAGACGGCCGGCGTCGACGAGTCCATCTGGACCTTCGAGGGCCCCGCGGTGGTGTGCGAGTCGCAGGAAGAGGCCGTCGAGAAGATCCTCAACAAGCAGGTGACGGAAGGCGACGTGGTCGTCATCCGCTACGAGGGCCCCAAGGGCGGCCCCGGCATGCAGGAGATGCTCTACCCGACGTCGTTCCTCAAGGGCCGCGGCCTCGGCAAGAGCTGCGCGCTCATCACGGACGGCCGCTTCTCGGGCGGCACGTCCGGCCTGTCGATCGGCCACGCGTCCCCCGAGGCGGCGTCCGGCGGCACGATCGCCCTCGTCGAGGACGGCGACCGCATCCGCATCGACATCCCCGGCCGCACGATCGAGCTCCTGGTCGACGACGCCGAGCTGGCCCGCCGCAAGGAGGCGCTGGGCGGCACGTACGCCCCGCGGAACCGCGACCGCAAGGTCTCCGCGGCGCTGCGGGCCTACGCGGCGATGGCGACCAGCGCGGACAAGGGCGCGGTGCGCGACGTGACCAAGCTGGGCTGACGCCCCCGCCCAGCACCAGGGCCGCTGCCTCCGGGGCCGCTGCCTCCGGGGCCCCCTCCCTCCGCCTCCGGGGCCGCTGCCTCCAGGGCCGCTCCCTCCGCATCCGGGGGCGGCCCCTTCGCCGTCACCGCCCGCCCGCCCGACAGGCGCTTCCTACCAGGCCGCCGGATCCCGTGAGTCGACGGCGAAGACGGTGCCGTCGGGTGCGGCGGCGTAGACACGGGCGGCGGCGGGCTGGGGGGCGGGGAGGGCGGCCATGAACGCGTCCGCGCGGGAACTGAGCCGCGGCCGGGTCTGCCCGAGCAGCTTCCCCTTCGCCGCGTCCACCCCGAGCAGCCGTCCGTCAGCGGCGCTGAAGTACACGCGACGGCCCTCGATGACTGGTGCCGAGCCACGGCTCACGGACGTCTCCACGGACCACAGCTGCCTGCCGGCATCCGTGTCGACCAGCGTCAGGGAACCCCCGGTTCCCAGCAGACAGACGAGATTCCCGCGCACGGTGGCCTGCGCCTGATCGATCGGTACGGTCAGCGGCACACGCCGCGTGACCCTCGACTCCGGTTCGTAGCGGACCACCGCGCTCGCCGTGCCGACCTCGTTGCCGCCGGCCAGCAGCACCACGCTGTCGCCGGTGACGTCGGCGATCGTCAGCCGGCCGTCGAACCACACGCTCCAGTCCTTCCGTCCGGTGGCGGCATCGATCGCCGTGACCTTCGTCCGCGTCCCGTCGGCCGACGGGGTCGCGGCGAAGGCCCAGCGGCTTTTGGGGAACGACACGAAGTACGGCTCGTCCAGCCCCGTTATCCGCCGACTCCACTCGGTTTCCCCGGACAGGCTGTTCACGCCGGTCACCTTGCCGCCGGAACCGGTCAGCAGCAGCGTGCCGCCCGCGTAGCGGATGCTGCTGTAGGCCGAGACGTCTCGTGCCCACCGCACCTTGCCCGATGACGGATCGAGCGCTTCCACCCGCTTCCCGGCATGGGTCAGGACGTGCACCAGGCCTCCTGAGAGGACCGGTGACACGTCGGGAGCGTCACCACCGGGGAGACTGTGCCGCCACCGCACGCTCCCGTCGTCGGGGTCGAGGGCGGACAGCAGTCCGGGCTGTGCGCACAGCAGCAGCCGCGTCCCGTACGTGCAGCGGGGCAGGCCGCCCGCCGTGCCCGCCGGCCTGGTCGCCCAGGAACTGAACGGGGACGGCGCCCCGGCGCCCGTCCCGTCCGGTGCGCCGTCCCCGCCGTCCAGCAACTGGGCCCAGGCGAACGCGCCACCCGCGACGAGGAGCAGGCCCAGGGCCAGGACCGCCGCCCGCTTGCGGCGGCGCCCTCCCGTCCGCCGGGGCGGCGGCTTCTCGGGTTCCGTCGCCGGACGCGGTGCGTCGGCCGCTCGCTGCGCCGGTATGAACGCCTGCGTGTCGTAGGAAGCGGCGACGGACCGGAGCTCGCGCATCAACTGATCGGGCGTGGGCCGGTCCTCCGGCTCCTTGGCCAGGCAGCGCAGGACGAGCGGCGCGAGGTTCTCCGGTACGCCGGTCAGGTCGGGCTCGTCGTGCACGACCTGGTAGGCGACGACGTAGGGGCTGTCGGAGTCGAACGGCCCGCGTCCGGTCGCCGCGTGCACCATCACGGACCCCAGCGCGAAGACGTCGGCGGCGGGCCCCACCTCCCGCGGGCGGCGGAACTGCTCCGGCGCCATGAAGGGCGGGGTGCCGATCAACTTGCCTGTCTCGGTGCGCAGTTCGCTGTCCTTCGGCCGAGAGATGCCGAAGTCGATGACCTTCGGCCCGTCCTCGGCGAGCAGTACGTTGCTCGGCTTCAGGTCCCGGTGCACGACCCCGACCCGGTGGATGTCGCGCAGTGCTTCGGCCAGCCCGGCCATCAGGCGGCGCAACTGGGCGGAAGTCATGGGCCCGTTCCGCTTCACGTGCTCGGACAGGGTGGGCCCCGGAATGAACAGCGTGGCCATCCACGGCCGTTCGGCCTCCGGATCGGCGTCGACGACGGACGCGGTGAAGGCGCCGCTGACCCTGCGGGCCGCGGCGACCTCCTGCCGGAAACGCCCCCTGAACTCGGGGTCCTTGGCGAACTCGGCGTGTACGACCTTCACCGCGAGCTTCATGCCCGAGGTGCTGCGGGCCAGGTGGACGACCCCCATGCCCCCCGAACCGAGGCACGACTCCAGACGGTAGTGACCGGCGTACTCGGGCAGTTCCGCTTCCGCGCCCGCTCCGGCGTTCCGCTGCGGCGCCATGGGTCCACCCCCGTGCTGTTCGTCCATGCGCGCGACGCACGGAGCCTAGTCGATGACTCGTACGAGACAGAGGCGGCTTGCCGACGTTCACGAGCCGGTCGCACAAGCATGTTTCATGGCGCGTTTCACGGGTATCAACGGGGCCCCATGGCACGCATGGGGTTGAACGGGGGAGTTTTCCATGTCTGTTGACCGCGTCGAACAGATCGAAGGCGGCGAGGAGGAGGCCCTCACGGCGACGGCCGCGTCGGCATCCGTGACCTACTACCCGGTGGCTCCGGGCGTCAGGCTGAACGTCCGCAGCGGCCCGGGCACCAGCTACCCGATCGTCAAGGTCCTGCCCGAAGGGTCCAGAGTGGGAATCCTCTGCCAGACACCGGGCACCACTGTGTCGGGCTACTACGGCACGTCGAACATCTGGGACTGCATCGGCAGCGGCGAGTACATCTCCGACACCTACGTGAACACCGGCAGCGACGGCTACATCCGCCCGCGGTGCGGATCCTGATCCACCACACCACTACCAAGGGACATCCATGACCTCCCGCAGGCGCATGTCCGTCCTGCTCGCCGGCGCCGTCGGAGCCTTCCTCATGGTGACGGCGGCTCCGGCGACCGCTTCGGCGGCAACCGTGCAGTACTACCCGATCGCGCCCGGCGTCGAGCTGAACGTCCGCAGCGGTCCCGGCACCGGCTACTCCCTCGTCCGGGTGCTGCCGGCGGGCTCCCAGGTGCCGATCTTTTGCCAGAGGCCAGGCACGACGGTGTCGGGCTACTACGGCACCTCGAACATCTGGGACAACATCGACAACGGCGAGTACGTGTCGGACGCCTATGTGAAGACGGGCAGCGACGGCTACGTAGCCCCGCGCTGCGTCTGAACCCTCCCGGAGCCCGCGCCCGTCCGCGAGCCATAATCGTCCCGTGAGTGACGAAACCGGCTCCCAGGACAGCGCGGGCTCCGCGGCTCCCCGCCCGGAACCCCTCCGCTTCTTCGGCACCACCTGGGTGAACCACGACCGCGGCTACGGCCTCCGCCGCATCGGCGCCGGCGTCGGCTCGCTCGCCGCCGCCGTCGCCTCCTGCCTCGTCCTGCGCTTCGCCTACGAGGGCCTCCAGATCGCCGACACCGGCGCCTTCGTCACCGTCCTGGTGGTCGCGATGTTCGCGATCTGCAGTGCGCTGGCCTTCCGGCACACCTGGGACGGCTTCGGCGCCCGTCCCGACCCGCAGCGCCAGGCGTCCCTGCGCGGCCTCCTGGCCATCGGCTTCGTCGGCTCCCTCCTCGCCTACTTCTTCCGCTCCCTCACCGAGGCCCCCGGCGAGAAGCTGCACCGCCAGGAGCACGAGGCGGCACTCGCCCGGCACGCCAAGCGCAGCGCCCGCCGCACGGGCAACCCGTCCAAGAAGCGCCGCCGCGCCTAGAACGCGCCGCCGCGCCCGTACCCCCTCCGGCCGCCGGCCGGCCCTCACGCATGCCCGCGTCACCCCCGACGCCCACTCGCAACGCCCACTCGGCCCCGGCTCAGACGGTCGTCCGGCTTCCGCTTGACAGTCCCGGCGGACAGGAGGATTGTTCAGCACATGATGAATATAAGTCGCGGCGACGCCGACGCCGACGCCCCCGATCCCGGAGCCGCGCCCGCCGTGCGCGCCGAGGGCCTCTCCGTGGTCCGCGGCACCCGCACGGTCGTGCGCGGCATCCGCTTCGTCGTCCCGCGCGGCCAGGTCACCGGCCTGCTCGGCCCGTCCGGCTGCGGCAAGACCACCCTGATGCGGGCGATCGTCGGCACCCAGGCCAAGGTCACCGGCACCCTGGAGGTCCTCGGCCGGCCCGCCGGCCACCCCACCCTGCGCACCCGCATCGGCTACGTCACCCAGGACCCGTCCGTCTACGACGACCTGTCCGTCCGCCAGAACCTGGACTACTTCGCCGCGATCCTCGCCCCCGGCATCCCGGCCCACGACCGCCGCCAGGACGTCGACCGTGTCCTCGCCGAGGTCGACCTCACCAGCCGCGCCGACGCCCTGGCCCGCAACCTCTCCGGCGGGCAGCGCAGCCGCGTCTCCCTCGCCGTCTCCCTCCTCGGCCGCCCGGAACTCCTCGTCCTCGACGAACCCACCGTCGGCCTGGACCCGGTCCTGCGCCGCGACCTGTGGAGCCTCTTCCACCGCATCGCCGCCGAGCGCGGAGCCACCCTCCTCGTCTCCTCCCACGTCATGGACGAGGCCGAACGCTGCCACCGCCTCCTGCTCATGCGGGAGGGCGAGATCCTCGCCGACGACACCCCGGACGCCCTGCGCACCCGTACCGGCTCCGCCACCGTCGAGGAAGCCTTCCTGCACCTGGTCGACAAGGCGGCCGCCGCCGCCCGTACGAAGGAGACCACCGCATGAGCACCACCACGCCCACCACGCCCCCACCGGCGAAGCCCGTACCCACCGGCGCGCTGAACCTCCACCGCACCACCGCCACCGCGACCCGGGTCCTGCGCCAGCTGCGCCACGACCCCCGCACCATCGCCCTGATGATCCTGGTGCCCTGCCTGCTGCTGTTCCTGCTGCGCTACGTCTTCGACGGCAGCCCGCGCACCTTCGACAACATCGGCGCCTCGCTCCTCGGCATCTTCCCGCTGATCACGATGTTCCTGGTGACGTCCATCGCCACCCTGCGCGAGCGCACCTCCGGCACCCTGGAACGCCTGCTCGCCCTGCCCCTGGGCAAGGGCGACCTGATCGCCGGCTACGCCCTCGCCTTCGGCATCCTCGCGATCATCCAGTCCGCCCTGGCCACCGGCCTCGCGGTCTGGTTCCTCGGCCTGGACGTCGTCGGCAGCCCCTGGCTGCTGCTGCTCGTCGCCCTGCTCGACGCCCTGCTGGGCACCGCCCTCGGCCTGTTCGTCTCGGCGTTCGCCGCGTCCGAGTTCCAGGCGGTCCAGTTCATGCCGGCCGTGATCTTCCCCCAGCTCCTCCTCTGCGGCCTGTTCACCCCGCGCTCCAACATGCACCCCGTCCTGGAGGGCATCTCCGACGTCCTGCCCATGTCCTACGCCGTCGACGGCATGAACGAGGTCCTCAAGCACACCGACATGACCGCCACCTTCGTACGGGACGTGCTGGTCGTCGCCGGCTGCGCGGTGCTGGTCCTCGGCCTGGGCGCGGCGACACTGCGACGCCGGACGACCTGACCGGCCACCCTCACCGGCCGCGCCTCACCGGCAGCCTCGCACCGGCCCGCCCTGCCCCGTACCGGCCCGCCCTGCCCCCGCCCCGTACCGGCCGCCGCCACACCCGCGCCCACGTCCACGTCCGCCCACCGGACAAGCGCCCCGCTCGCCGATGCCCGGTGCGAGGATGAGTCCGGACGACGCAACCCTCGGAGGGCACCCCAGCCATGACGCAGAAAGTCGCAGTCCTCGGCACCGGCAAGATCGGCGAAGCCCTGCTCAGCGGAATGATCCGCGGGGGCTGGGCCCCGGCCGACCTCCTGGTCACCGCCCGCCGCCCGGAGCGAGCCGAAGAACTCCGCGCCCGCTACGGAGTCACCCCGGTCACCAACCCGGAGGCGGCCAAGACCGCCGACACCCTGATCCTCACCGTCAAACCGCAGGACATGGGCGCCCTCCTCGACGAACTCGCCCCCCACGTCCCCGCCGACCGCCTGGTCATCAGCGGAGCCGCCGGCATCACCACGGCCTTCCTCGAGGAACGCCTCGCCGCCGGCGTTCCGGTCGTCCGCGTCATGACGAACACGCCCGCCCTCGTCGACGAGGCCATGTCCGTCATCTCCGGCGGCAGCCACGCCACCGCCGACCACCTGGCCCACACCGAGGAGATCTTCGGCGCCGTCGGCAAGACGCTCCGCGTCCCCGAGGCCCAGCAGGACGCCTGCACCGCCCTCTCCGGCTCCGGACCGGCGTACTTCTTCTACCTCGTCGAGGCCATGACCGACGCCGGCATCCTGCTCGGCCTGCCCCGCGACAAGGCACACGACCTGATCGTCCAGTCCGCGATCGGCGCCGCCGTCATGCTCCGCGACAGCGGCGAGCACCCCGTCAAGCTCCGCGAGAACGTCACGTCCCCCGCGGGCACCACCATCAACGCCATCCGCGAACTCGAGAACCACGGCGTGCGCGCCGCCCTCATCGCCGCCCTCGAAGCCGCCCGCGACCGCAGCCGCGAACTCGCCTCCGGCAAGAAGGACTGACGCCCCGCCGGGGGCGGCCGCACCACACTCACCGCCCCCCGCGGTCACACCCGGGCGATCACCACTCCCCGCCGTCACCGCGCCCCCCGCGGTCACCGCGCCGCGTCTACGACCTCCTTCGTGGTCACCACCCTCGCGAAACCGCCCCCGTGCAGCGACACCGCCGACGCCTGCGCCACCTCCTCGGCGCTCCGCCGCCAGCCGAACGGCCCCTCCAGGTCGAAGGTGTACGTGGCGTCGTACGCGACCACCACGTCGTAGCCGAGGTTCCCGCCCATCCGGGCCGTCGTCTCCACGCACATGTTGGTCTGGATCCCGGCCAGCACGAGCTGCCGGACGCCCGCCGCCCTCAGCCAGGCGTCCAGGTCCGGCGTCCCGTAGAAGGCTGAGTTCACCGTCTTCGTGACCAGCAGCTCCGCCCCGCCGGCCGTCCGGCCGCGCCGCCGCTCCACGTAGTCCTTGAAGTCGTTGCCCGCCTGCCCCGGCCGCAGCGGCGACTCCGGACTGACCGAGTCGTGCCGCACGAACACCACCGGCCGCCCCGTCGACTGCCACGCGTCGATGAGCGAGGCGATGTTGTCGTCCGCCCCGGGATTGTTCCGCGGCCCCCAGAAGCCGGCGTCCTCGAAACCCTGCTGTACGTCCACGACCACCAGGGCCGCGTTCTCCGCGATGTCCATGCCCACGATGCTGCCGCGCCGCTCTCTGCCCTCCCAGCGGCACGGAAGTCGGCGATCGATGGTTTACTGCCACCCATGGCCACTGCCCCGAGTGCCCACCGGGTCGCCCTCGTCGCCTTCCCCGGCATCCGCGCCTTCGACGTCGCCGTCATCACCGAGGTGTGGGGCACCGACCGCACCGATCGCGGCGCCCCCGCCTTCGACCTGCGCCGCGTCGCCGCCGACCCCGCCCCCGTCCCGATGCGCGGCGGCCTCACCCTCCTGCCCGAACGCACCCTCGCCTGGCTCTCCCGCGCCGACCTGATCATCGTCCCCGGCCTCGACGACCACCTCACCCCCGCACCCGCGCCGGTCCTCGACGCCCTCCGCCGCGCCCACGCCCGCGGCACCACCGTCGCAGCCCTCTGCGGCGGAGCCTTCACGCTCGCCCAGGCCGGCCTCCTCGACGGCCGCCGAGCCGTCACCCACTGGAACCTCGTCGACCTCCTGCGCGCACACCACCCCCGGGTCACCGTCGTCCCCGACGCCCTCTTCATCGAGGAGGACGGCATCTGGACCTCCGCCGGCACCGCGGCCGGCATCGACCTGTGCCTCCACCTCGTCCGCCGGGCGCACGGCGCGGAGGCGGCGGCCACCATCGCCCGCTCGATGGTCACCGCTCCCTTCCGCACCGGCACCCAGGCCCAGTTCATCGAGCAGCCCACCCCGCGCGCGGACCGCGACGCCGACGCCCTGGCCGCCGTACGCGAACACGCCCTGCGCCGGCTGCACGAGCCCCTCACGGTGGCCGACCTGGCCGCGCACGCGGGCATGTCACCGCGCAGCTTCGCCCGCCACTTCACCGCGGCCACCGGCACGACCCCGCTGCGCTGGCTCCTGGACCAGCGCATCGCCGCCGCCCAGAAACTCCTCGAACGAACCGACCTGCCCATGCCCGAGGTCGCCCGCCGCGCGGGCTTCGGCAGCGAGGTCACCATGCGCCAGCACTTCGCATCGCGCCTCGCCACCAGCCCGCGCGCCTACCGGGCGGCGTTCGGCGCGGGATCCGCGCCGGAGACGGCCGGCAGCAGCCCGATGGCGCGATAGGCGGCATCGACGGTCGGCCGCGCCATCGCCCGCGCCCGCTCCGCGCCGTCCCGCAGCACCCCGTCCACGTATCCGGGGTCCGCGCACAACGCCCGGTGCCGCTCGCGCAAGGGCCTGAGCACCTCGACCACGGCGTCGGCGGTGTCCTTCTTCAACGCGCCGTACGACGCGTACGAACCGGCCAGCTCCTCCGGATCCCCGCCCGTGCAGGCCGCGAGGATCTCCAGCAGATTCGCGACGCCCGGCCGTTCCTCCCTGTCATGGACGACGTCCTGCCCGCTGTCGGTCACCGCCCGCATGACCTTCCTGCGCACCACGTCCGGCTCGTCCAGCAGGTAGACGATCCCCGGCCCCGCGTCGTCGCTCTTGCCCATCTTCGACGTCGGGTCCTGCAGGTTCATCACCCGCGCGCCCACCGCCGGCGGCATCGCCTTCGGCACCGTGAACGTGTGGCCGTAACGCTGGTTGAACCGCACCGCCAGGTCCCGCGTCAGCTCCACGTGCTGCGTCTGGTCGTCACCCACCGGCACCTCGTCCGCCCCGTAGGCCAGGATGTCCGCCGCCATCAGCGCCGGATACGTCAGCAGCGACAGCCGCACGCTCCCGCCCCGCGCCCGCTCCCGCGGGGCCTTCTCCTTGTACTGGATCATGCGCCGCATCTCACCGTCGGTCGCCACGCACTCCAGCAGGTACGACAGCCGGGTGTGCTCGTCGACGTGACTCTGCACGAACACGGTGCACAGCTCCGGGTCCAGTCCGGACGCCAGCAGCAGCGTGGCCGCCTGCCGACTGAGCCTGCGCACCCGCGCCGGGTCGTGCTCGACGGTCAGCGCGTGCAGATCGACGATGCAGAACAGCGCGTCCGCCTCGTGCTGGTCCACCGCGGCCCACCGCCGCAGGGCTCCCAGGTAGTTCCCGAGCGTCAGGTGCCCGGTCGGCTTGACCCCGCTGAAGACTCGCGTCATCCCTCTTCCACCTCCTGGTCGAGGCCGCCGGCCCCGGCGGCCCGCCCTCAGGAGCTTCTGGAGGGAGATACGAGAACGGCCGCCGAAGCGGCGGCCGTGGGTGCGTACGTGACTGCGGCCGCCGTCAGGCGGCCCACCAGAACTGGTTGCACGTACGCGTCGTCATGCCCCTCAGAGTACGCCTCCCGAACGCCTCCACCAGGCGGTTCCGGGGGTGTCCGATCCGCAGTTGACACGGCCCGGGCCGGTCCGTAGTGTTCTCCGAGTTGTCCGACGTGAGCGCCGACTCCGGTCGGTCCCCGGACAGCCATTCCGCAGTACCAACCAAGACCGGCGATCTGTCGATCATTCGACCTGTCGCCGTGTCTTCGGCGTGCGTATTCGCGAAATGAGGAATCCGCGTCCGAAAGGCCGCAGCCCCCGATTAGCTCGGGAGCGAGGAATCCGCTAAAGTCTCACTCGTCGGAACGGCCCAACGGCCGGGAAGACAACTCCCGCTGACTGGGAATCAGACGCCGAAAGGATCTGATAGAGTCGGAAACGCAAGACCGAAGGGAAGCGCCCGGAGGAAAGCCCGAGAGGGTGAGTACAAAGGAAGCGACCGTTCCTTGAGAACTCAACAGCGTGCCAAAAATCAACGCCAG
>NZ_JBFADM010000005.1:219028-245268 GCF_040641355.1 Streptomyces sp. NPDC020996 | reverse complement strand
GCCCCTCAAACGAGCCGAACACCGCAACCTGCCGCCACCAGCCACGGCAGTCCTCACGATCTCCAGACCACACACCACCTAAGTCACCGGCATTGGGTCTAGGACAGAACGGGTCCCGTCTCGGTCTGGAACAGAACGGTCCGGGAGCGTCGCTCAGGCGCTCACGGCCTTCTTCCGCCGCAGCAGGGAGGCCAGCGCGGAGGCGAACTCCACCGGGTCCGCCGGCAGCGTCACCGCCGCGTCCGCGCGGCTCCAGGTCGCCAGCCAGGCGTCCTGCGGCCGGCCGATGAGCAGGAGCACCGGCGGGCAGTCGAAGACCTCGTCCTTGATCTGCCGGCACATCCCCATGCCGCCCATCGGCACGGCCTCGCCGTCCAGGACGCAGACGTCGATGCCGCCCCTGTCCAGTTCCTTCAGGACGGCGGCCGGGGTGGCGCACTCGATGAACTCGACCAGCGGGGCGTCCGGGGCCGGCCGCTTGCCGGAGGCCAGCCGCACCTGTTCGCGGGTGTTGGAGTCGTCGCTGTAGACCAGCACCGTGGCGGTCGGCTGCATTGTTCCTCCGAGACGTCAGCGTCGTACGGCGAGGGACGGGCTCAGCCCGATGCGGCGGATGCTACTCCCTCGCACCCCTTGTCAACAGCCGTCCGCAGCCGTCCGCACACCGCTTCGCTGGGCCATCCAGGCAGTACACACGGTGCGGACACCCCGAACAGCACCCCCCGGCGTGAGGGCGGGATAAGCGACCGACATAATGTCGGTCGTGGCGACAGCAACGACAGTAGAAACCGGGCACGCGCACCCGTCGGTCAATCGGCCGAACCTCACCAGCGTCGGAACCATCATCTGGCTGAGTTCCGAGCTGATGTTCTTCGCGGCCCTCTTCGCGATGTACTTCACCCTTCGATCGGTGACCGGTCCGGATCACTGGAAGGAGATGGCAAGTGCCCTCAACCTTCCGTTCTCCGCGACCAACACCACGATCCTGGTGCTCTCCTCCCTGACCTGCCAGCTCGGCGTGTTCGCCGCCGAGCGCGGTGACGTGAAGAAGCTCCGGGGCTGGTTCATCGTCACCTTCGTGATGGGTGCGATCTTCATCGGCGGTCAGATCTTCGAGTACACGGAGCTGGTGAAGAAGGACGGGCTCTCGCTCTCCTCCGACCCGTACGGCTCGGTGTTCTACCTGACCACCGGCTTCCACGGCCTGCACGTGACGGGCGGCCTCATCGCCTTCCTGCTGGTCCTCGGGCGCACCTACGCGGCCAGGAGGTTCACCCACGAGCAGGCGACCGCGGCCATCGTCGTGTCCTACTACTGGCACTTCGTCGATGTCGTCTGGATCGGCCTCTTCGCCACGATCTACCTGATCAAGTAGCAGGGCCCGTTCCCGCGTGCGCCGCACCGGCGCACATCCCAGAAGCATCGACGCAGAAGATCCTGACACCGGGGTAATCCGTGAAAAAGCTCTCCGCACGACGACGCCATCCGCTGGCGGCAGTCGTCGTCCTACTCCTCGCGCTGGCGGCCACCGGGGGGCTGTACGCCGTGTTCGCGCCCGCGAGCAAGGCGCAGGCCGACGACACCGCCCAGTCCCTCGCCATCGACGAGGGCAAGAAGCTCTACTCCGTGGGCTGTGCCAGCTGCCACGGCACCGGCGGTCAGGGCACCTCCGACGGTCCGAGCCTCGTGGGCGTGGGCGCCGCGGCCGTCGACTTCCAGGTCGGCACCGGCCGTATGCCGGCCCAGCAGCCGGGCGCGCAGGTCCCCAAGAAGAAGGTCGTCTACACGCAGGCCGAGATCGACCAGCTCGCCGCGTACGTCGCCTCCCTCGGCGCCGGCCCGGCCGTCCCGTCCGAGGACAAGTTCGGCACGCAGGGCGCGGACATCGCCAAGGGCGGTGAGCTGTTCCGCACCAACTGCGCGCAGTGCCACAACTTCACCGGCAAGGGCGGTGCGCTGACGCACGGCAAGTTCGCGCCGAGCCTCGAGGGCGTCAACCCGAAGCACATCTACGAGGCCATGCAGACCGGCCCGCAGAACATGCCGTCGTTCCCCGACACCACGCTGTCGGAGCAGAACAAGAAGGACATCATCGCGTACCTGAACGCGGTCAACGGGGACAAGACCGAGAGCCCCGGTGGCCTCGAGCTGGGCGGACTCGGTCCGGTCAGTGAGGGTCTGTTCGCGTGGGTCTTCGGACTCGGCGCGCTGATCGCGGTCGCCGTC
Organism: Streptomyces sp. NPDC020996; assembly: GCF_040641355.1. NCBI lineage: Bacteria > Bacillati > Actinomycetota > Actinomycetes > Kitasatosporales > Streptomycetaceae > Streptomyces > Streptomyces sp. NPDC020996. The sequence continues at coordinate 243,042 of NZ_JBFADM010000005.1, read as the reverse complement.
TGGGTCGCCGCTCGGACCGCAAAGGCCAAGAAGTCATGAGTAGCCAAGACATTCCAGAAGAGAACCTGCCCGCTGAGCAGGAGACCGCGCTGGGCGCGGTGAGCGTCGCGGACGAGAAGGACCCGTTCGCCGACCCCGGCCTGCCGCCCCACGAGCACCGGATCCAGGACATCGACGAGCGGGCCGCCAAGCGGTCCGAGCGCACGGTCGCCCTGCTGTTCACGGTGTCGATGCTGGCCACCATCGGCTTCATCGCCTCCTACGTGGCGGTCCCGGACGACAAGTCGATCTACGTCTTCCCGATCGGGCACATCAGCGCGATGAACTTCGCGCTGGGCCTGACCCTCGGACTGGCGCTGTTCTGCATCGGCGCGGGCGCGGTCCACTGGGCCCGCACCCTGATGTCGGACGTGGAGATCGTCGACGAGCGTCACCCGATCGAGGCCTCCCCCGAGGTCCGGGCGAAGGTCCACGCGGACTTCAAGCAGGGCGCCAAGGAGTCGGTGATCGGCCGCCGCAAGCTGATCCGCAACACGATGCTCGGCGCGCTCACCCTGGTGCCGCTGTCCGGCCTGGTGCTGCTGCGCGACCTCGGTCCGCTGCCCGGCACCTCGCTGCGCCAGACCATGTGGTCCAAGGGCAAGCTGCTCGTCAACATGAACACGAACGAGCCGCTGCGCCCCTCCGACGTCGCGGTCGGCTCGCTCACCTTCGCCAAGCCCGAGGGCCTGGAGGAGAAGGACGAGGACTTCCAGAAAGAGATCGCCAAGGCGGCCCTGATGATCGTCCGGCTCCAGCCGGACAACATCAAGGACAAGCGCGAGCTGGAGTGGTCGCACGAGGGCATCGTGGCCTACTCCAAGATCTGCACCCACGTCGGCTGCCCGATCTCGCTGTACGAGCAGCAGACGCACCACGTGCTGTGCCCCTGCCACCAGTCCACCTTCGACCTCTCCGACGGTGCCCGGGTGATCTTCGGCCCCGCCGGTCACGCCCTGCCGCAGCTGCGCATCGGCGTGAACGACGAGGGCTACCTCCAGGCGCTCGGCGACTTCGAGGAGCCCGTCGGTCCTGCTTTCTGGGAGCGCGGATGAGTACTACGACGAACCAACAGTCCCGCGCCCGCGGGAAGGCCTCCGGTGGCGAGCGCCTCGCCGACTGGGCCGACGGCCGGCTGGGGATCTACTCCCTGGCCAAGACCAACATGCGCAAGATCTTCCCCGACCACTGGTCGTTCATGTTGGGCGAGGTCTGCCTGTACAGCTTCATCATCATCATCCTCACGGGTGTGTACCTGACGCTGTTCTTCCACCCCTCGATGAACGAGGTGGCGTACCACGGCAGCTACGTCCCGCTGCAGGGACAGCTGATGTCCGAGGCGTTCAACTCGACCCTGCACATCTCCTTCGACGTGCGCGGTGGCCTGCTCATCCGGCAGATCCACCACTGGGCCGCGCTGATCTTCCTCGCCGGCATGTTCGTGCACATGATGCGCGTGTTCTTCACCGGCGCGTTCCGCAAGCCGCGTGAGATCAACTGGCTGTTCGGCTTCCTGCTGTTCGTCCTGGGCATGTTCACCGGCTTCACCGGCTACTCGCTCCCGGACGACCTGCTCTCCGGCACCGGTGTCCGCTTCATGGAGGGCGCGATCCTGTCCGTGCCGATCGTCGGCACGTACCTGTCGTTCTTCCTCTTCGGCGGCGAGTTCCCGGGCGGCGACTTCGTGGCCCGCTTCTACTCGATCCACATCCTGCTGCTGCCGGGCATCATGCTCGGCCTGGTGGTCGGCCACCTGATCCTGGTCTTCTACCACAAGCACACGCAGTTCGCGGGCCCCGGCAAGACGAACAACAACGTCGTCGGCATGCCGCTGCTGCCGGTGTACATGGCGAAGGCCGGAGGCTTCTTCTTCCTGGTCTTCGGCGTGATCGCGGCCATCGCGGCGATCGCCTCGATCAACCCGATCTGGGCCCTGGGCCCCTACCGTCCGGACCAGGTGTCCACCGGCGCCCAGCCCGACTGGTACATGGGCTTCTCCGAGGGCCTGATCCGCACGATGCCCGGCTGGGAGATCAACTTCTGGGGCCACACGCTCGTCCTGGGCGTGTTCATCCCGCTGGTGATCTTCCCGCTGGTGCTGGTCACGATCGCGGTCTACCCGTTCATCGAGTCCTGGGTCACCGGCGACAAGCGCGAGCACCACATCCTGGACCGCCCGCGCAACGCCCCGACGCGCACCGCGTTCGGCGCCGCGTGGATCGCCTGGTACTTCGTGATGCTGATCGGCGGCGGCAACGACCTGATCGCCACGCACTTCCACCTGTCGATCAACGCCATCACCTGGTTCGTGCGGATCTCGTTCTTCGTCGTGCCGGTGCTGGTGTTCGTGGTCACCAAGCGGATCTGCCTCGGCCTGCAGCGCCGGGACAAGGAGAAGGTGCTGCACGGCCGCGAGGCCGGCATCATCAAGCGCCTGCCGCACGGTGAGTTCATCGAGGTCCACGAGCCGCTCAGCCAGGAGCAGCTGCACACCCTCACGGCGCACGAGCAGTACAAGCCGCTCCAGATCGGCCCGACGGTCGACGAGAACGGCGTCGAGCGCAAGGTGAGGAGCTCCCAGAAGCTGCGCGCCAAGCTGAGCGAGGCGTACTACGGCGAGGAGTCGCAGATCGCCAAGCCGACCGTCGAGGAGTACAAGGAGATCACGAGCGGCCACGGCCACCACTGATCGCTGAGGCGTCGCCACGCCCCGCACAGGGCCCCGTCCGGTCTACGGACGGGGCCCTGTGCCGTGCCGCGGCTGGATAGGGTGGAGGCACACTCTCTTCTACGACGTCTGGAGCGGCCTTATGAGCGCTGTGACCCCCGCTGGAGGCGACACCGCGGCGGGCCGCTCCTGGCCCGCCCTGCTGAACGGCCTGCTGGCCGGCCGTGACCTGAGCGCCGACGACACCGCCTGGGCGATGGACCTGATCATGCGCGGCGAGGCGACCGACGCGCAGATCGCCGGCTTCGTGGTGGCCCTGCGGGCCAAGGGCGAGACCGTCGAGGAGATCAACGGACTCGTCCGCACCATGTACGAGCACGCCAACGTCATCGAGGTGCCGGGCGCGGCCGTCGACATCGTCGGCACCGGCGGCGACGGGGCGAAGACGGTCAACATCTCCACCATGTCGTCGATCGTGGTGGCCGGCACGGGCGCGAAGGTCGTCAAGCACGGCAACCGGGCCGCGTCCTCCGCCTCCGGCGCGTCCGACGTCCTGGAGAAGCTGGGCGTCAACCTGGAGCTGCCGCTGGAGCGGGTCCCGGCGGTCGCCGAGGAGGCCGGCATCACCTTCTGCTTCGCGATCAAGTTCCACCCGGCGCTGCGCCACGCGGGCGCCGCGCGCGGGCAGCTGGGCATCCGCACCGTGTTCAACGCGCTCGGCCCGCTGACCAACCCCGCGAAGGTCAAGGCGCAGGCGGTGGGCGTCGCCGACCCGCGCATGGCGCCGATCGTGGCCGGCGTCTTCGCCGAGCGCGGCCACTCCTCGCTGGTGTTCCGCGGTGACGACGGCCTCGACGAGCTGACCACCACCGCCACCTCCCGGGTCTGGGTGGTCCGCGACGGCAAGGTCGGCGAGGAGGTCTTCGACCCGCGCGAGGTCGGCATCGACCTGGTGCCGGTGGAGGCGCTGCGGGGCGCTGACGCGTCCTACAACGCGGAGGTCGCCCGGCGGCTGCTGGAAGGCGAGGCGGGGCCCGTACGGGACGCCGTGCTGCTGAACGCGGCGGCGGCACTGGTGGCCCTGGAGCCGGGCCCGGGGTCGCTCGCCGAGCAGATCCGCGAGGGCATGGCCAAGGCCGCGGAGTCGATCGACTCCGGCGCGGCCAAGCGCACACTGGAGCGCTGGGTGGCCGCCAGCAACGCCTGACCGAGGTGCGCGCGGTCCCGCGATCCGGACAGGAGTTGCGGGACCGCGATCACCTCGCGTACGTTCCTGTCCAGGTCATGAGTGACAGTCATACGGCCCCGGCCGACTGTCCGGCAACCCTCCGTCCGTGGCGGGGTGCCCCGGGTGAAGACCAGGCCGTGGGCAGCGAGGTCCACGGCAAGCGCGGACCCCTCGCACACCAGGGGTCCTGGTCGTCGAGGAGCCTTCTGTGAGCAAGCGAATGCGATAGGGCGTAGAGCCCCGCCTCCGCGTACCCCCTTCACCTTTCCCGTGCTTGAGCCGTACCCGCTCGCGCGGTGAATCCCCTTGCCTTTCACAGGAGTTCGCCATGTCCGTCTGCACCGCTGCCACCACCCAGTCCATTTGCACCCCGCTGCCCGTTCTGGGTGGAGACGTCACCGTCCCGCTCGTCACCGGCGGCGAGGTCGCCTACGCCGCGCTCGACTACGCGGCCAGCGCGCCCGCCCTGCAGCGCGTCTGGGACGACGTGGCCGCGTACGCGCCGTACTACGGCAGCGTCCACCGCGGCGCCGGCTACCTCTCCCAGCTGTCCACCGACCTGTTCGAGAACGCCCGCCGGACGGTCGCCGAGTTCCTCGACTGCCGCGCCGACGACCAGCTGGTCTTCACCCGCTCCACCACCGACTCGCTCAACCTGCTCGCCGCCGCCCTCCCGGCCGGCTGCCAGGTCTTCGTCTTCGAGACCGAGCACCACGCCTCGCTGCTGCCGTGGCGGAACGCCCGCGTCACCTTCCTCGACGCCCCGCGCAGCCCGCGGCAGGCCGTCGAGACCCTGGAGCGCGCCCTGGCCGCCCGCGATCCGCACGGACCCGCCCTGGTCTGCGTCACCGGCGCCTCGAACGTCACCGGCGAGCTGTGGCCGGTGCGCGAGCTGGCCGCCGCCGCCCACGCGCACGGCGCCCGCATCGTCCTGGACGCCGCCCAGCTCGCCCCGCACCACCCGGTGAGCGTCCGCGACCTGGACGTCGACTGGGTCGCCTTCTCCGGCCACAAGCTGTACGCCCCCTTCGGCTCCGGCGTCCTGGCCGGCCGCGCCGACTGGCTGCGCGCGGCCGAGCCGTACCTCGCGGGCGGCGGCGCCAGCCGCCGGGTGACCCGGCGCGCGGACGGGGGAGTGGACGTGGAGTGGCACGACAGCGCCGCCCGGCACGAGGCGGGCTCACCCAACGTCATCGGCGCCTACGCGGTCGCGTCGGCCTGCAAGGCGCTCACCGAGGCCGGCTTCGACGCGCTGGTGGCCCGCGAGCAGTACCTGATCGGCAAGGTGCGAGCAGGACTGGCCGAGGTCCCGGAGGTCAGGGTGCTGTCGCTGTTCGGCGACGACGCGCCCCGCGTCGGCGTCATCTCCTTCGTCGTGGAGGGCTGGAACAGCTCCCACTTCGCCGCCGCCCTGTCCGCCGAGTACGGCATCGGCGTCCGCGACGGCCTCTTCTGCGCCCACCCCCTGGTCCGTACCCTGCTGGGCAGCGACCCGCGGACCCAGGGCGAGTGCGGCGCCCCCGAGGCCGCGCCGGGCGAGAACTCCCTGAACGCCGTCCGGGTCAGCTTCGGCGCCGGAACGCCCGACGAGCATGTGGAGCGGTTCGTCGACGCCGTGCGGGAGCTGGTGCGCGACGGGGCGAAGCTGCGCTACCGGACGCAGGACGGCCGTTGCGTCCCCGCGGTGTGAGCCGGCAGCGCCCGTGGGGCGGCGGTCAGGAGTCGAGGCCGATCGCGAACGCCGCCTCCAGGTCGTGCTGCGAGTAGGTGCGGAAGGCGACGTGCGTGTCCGTCGCCTCCACGCCCGGGATCTTGCTGATGCGCCCCGGGATGACCTCCGCCAGGTCCTCGTGCCGCCTGACCCGCACCATGGCGATCAGGTCGTAGGTGCCGGTCACGGAGAAGACCTCGCTGACGCTCTCCAGCTTGGCGATCGACTCCGCGATCTCGGGGATCCGGTCCACGCTGGTCTTGATGAGGACGATCGCGGTGATCACGGCTGGTTCTCTCCCTCGGTGGCCGGAACTCGGGCGGATTTCACTCTAGCCCGCCCGTCACCCGTCACCGCCCTTCCGAGGCCGCGCTACGCGCCCCCCTGTTTCCCCGAACCGCGCCCAGGCCAGCACGAACCCCAGCCCGAAGCCCACCAGGTGCGCCAGATAGGCCACGCCGGGCCCCTCGGCCGCCCGCCCCGCCGCCACCCACTGCAGGGCCGCCCAGAACGGCAGTACGACCCACGCCGGGAACCGCAGCGGCAGGAACAGCAGGAACGGCAGGAGACTGGTCACCCGTGCCCCGGGGAAGAGGTACAGGAACGCACCGAGGACCGCCGAGATCGCCCCGGACGCGCCGACCAGCGACTGCCCCGAGGAGGCATTGGCCGCCGAGTAGCCCAGCAGGGCGAGGTAGCCGCAGCCGACGTAGAACAGGGTGAACCGCACGCGGCCCATCCGTTCCTCGGTCATCACGCCGAAGACGTAGAGGAAGAGCATGTTGCCCAGCAGGTGGACCCAGCTGCCGTGGACGAACAGGGCGGTGGCCGGGGTGAGCGCGGCCCGCGCCGAGCCCTCGAACAGCTGCGCGGGCACCACGCCCCAGCGGCGGAAGTAGGCCCGCTGGGCGGCGAGCAGCGCGTCCCCGGAGCCGTAGGCGGGATTCAGGCCCGCCGCCGGGCCGATCAGGAAGATCAGGCAGCACAGGACGATCAGCCCGTACGTCACCGGGGCCGAGGGAGCGCGGATCGCTCTGCCGACGGTCCCGCTCCAGTTGCCGATGATGTCGCCGATCACGAACACAGAGCATGACGTAAGCGGACGCATCAGCCCAGACCGCCTCGCCGCCGTGGACGGACCAGCGGCGACTACCTGCCAGGCCGTAGGGTTACCGCCACACGCCCCGCCGGGCCGGGGCGTCGCCGACAATGGAAGACCGAGAAGGAAAGAGCACAGTCACGATGACGGTTCCCCTGCCGACCGCCACGACGCGGTGGCGCTGCACCCTCTGCGGCAACCTCACGCGTTTCGACGTGACCCGCTCGTCGAAGGTCGTCGAGTACGTCCACCTCGACCTTGCCGGTGAGCCGTCGGTCGAGGAGCGCGAGGTGGTCAGTGAGACCATCGAATCGGTGCGCTGCCGCTGGTGCAACGCCGTGGACCAGGTGGAACTCGTGGACAGGCCGGGTGCCGGCTCCTCCTGAGGGGGAGCGGGCCCTCGCACAGCTAGTGGGGTGTGACGGATGGTGGAGACCGCAGGCGGGGGGCCGGGCGACGGCGCCGCTGAGGTGCTCGACCGTCCGCTGCCCGACGGAGTGCGCAAAAGGGTCGTACAGATCGTCTCGGACGGGTTCGGCGGGCTGACGCTCACCGAGCTGCCGGCGCAGCTCAGACAGTACGCGCGGTTCGCGCCGAACCGGCGGGCGAAGTTCGCCGGAAACGCCATGGCGGCCGCCCTGGAGACCGATCCGCTGTTCCGCCAGCGCATCGGGGAGAAGTTCCGGGAAACCCAGCCGGAGCTGGCCGGCGCTCTCGACTCCGGTTCCCCGCCCCCGGCCGCGGATCCGCTCGACGTGGCGGCCGCGGCCTATGTGCTGCGCCCCGCCGGCTGGGTGAAGCTGGTGACCGCGGCCGGCGAGGAGGCCCAGCGGGCCGACGCCGAACGCGCCGGCGAGGAGAGCCGGGCCGAGCTGGAGCGGCTGCGCGAGGAGCTGGCCCGCGCGCGTGAGCAGACCCGGGCGGAGACCGAGCGGCTGCGCACCGAGCTGGACGCGGCCCGCAAGGAGGCCGAATCGCTTCAGCGCAAGCTGCGCGCGGCCCTCAGCGACGTCAAGCGCGGCGAGGCGGCGCTGCGCAAGACGCAGGCCGAGATGGAGGCCGTGCGCGCCGACGGGCACGCCCAGGTGTCCGCCGCGGAGAGCGAGACACGGCGGCTGAAGGCGCGGCTCGGCGAGGCGGAGGCGGCCCTGGAGGCCACCCGCAAGGCGGCGCGGGAGGGGCGCAGCGTCGAGGACATGCGCGTGCGGCTGCTTCTTGACACCGTGTTGGACGCGGCGCAGGGCCTGCGCCGCGAACTCGCCCTGCCGCCGGTGTCCGTGCGGCCCGCCGAGACCGTCGACGCGGTCGAGCCGGGACGGATGAGCCCGAAGGACATCGCCGCGCGGGCGCTGTCCGAGCACGACCCGGCGATCCTCGACCAGCTCCTCGCGCTGCCGCAGGCGCATCTGGTCGTCGACGGCTACAACGTCACCAAGACCGGCTATCCCCAGATGCCCCTGGAGAAGCAGCGGCTCCGGCTGCTCGGCCAGCTCTCGCAGCTCGCGGCGCAGACCGGCGCCGAGGTGACGTGCGTCTTCGACGGGGCCGAACTGGCCGCGCCGGTGCTGCTGGCGCCGCCGCGCGGGGTGCGGGTGCTGTTCTCCAAGCCGGGCGTCACCGCCGACGAGCTGATCCGCCAGCTGGTGCGCGCGGAGCCGCCCGGCCGGCCGGTCATCGTCGCCTCGACCGACCGCGAGGTGGCCGACGGGGTGGCCCGGGCCGGTGCGCGGCCGGTGGCTTCTGCGGTGCTTCTCAAGCGCCTGTCCTGAAAACGTCACGGCCGAGGTTTAATGCCCGAATTGACGGGACCGTCACGCAACGTAGCGTCAACCGTGCATCACCTCACGTGAGTTGTGTGCAAAGAATGCATTGCGTGACGTGGTTTTTTGGTGTGAGGATTTGAACTGATCACAGGAACATCACTAGGGTCTGGGCTCGAACCTCCAAGCGGGTGATCCCTCGGAAGAAGGAGTTCGCCTCCGTGGCGTCCCATCGTCGACCCAAGCAGCCGAGCCGGGCACGTGTGACCGTGCTGACCACCGCGGCAGCCGCCGCCGTCGCCATCAGCGCGCAGGCCGCCAACGCCGCGCCGAGCGAGAAGCCGAGCAAGGACGAGGTCAAGGCGAAGGTCGACAAGCTCTACGAGCAGGCGGAACAGGCCACCGAGAAGTACAACGGGGCCAAGGAGAAGCAGGAGAAGCTCCAGAAGGAGATCTCCACCATCCAGGACGACGTCGCCCGCGGCCAGGAGGAGCTCAACGAGCTGCGCGACTCCATAGGGCTGGCGGCCGCGGCGCAGTACCGCTCCGGCACCATCGACTCCTCCCTCCAGCTGTTCCTGTCGTCCAACCCGGACGACTACCTGGACAAGGCGTCCACCGCCGACCAGCTCAGCGCCCAGCAGGTCGAGGCGCTGAAGAAGATCCAGGAGAAGCAGCGCGAGCTCGCCCAGGAGCGCGCCGAGGCCTCCGACAAGCTCAAGGACCTCGCGGCCACCCGCACCGAGCTGGGCAAGAAGAAGAAGGAAGTCCAGAGCAAGCTCGCCGAGGCGCAGAAGCTGCTCAACTCCCTGACGGCCGCGGAGAAGGCGGCGCTCGCCGCGGAGGACGCCCGCGCCAGCCGCTCCTCCAGCTCGCGGGTCGACCTCGGCAACTCCACCCCCGCCTCCAGCCGGGCCGCCGCGGCCTTCTCCGCCGCCCAGAGCAAGATCGGCTCGCCCTACGTCTACGGCGCCTCCGGCCCGAGCTCCTTCGACTGCTCCGGCCTCACCTCGTGGGCGTACGCGCAGGCCGGCGTCTCCATCCCGCGCACCTCGCAGGCCCAGGCCAACGCCGGCACCCGCATCTACAACCAGAGCGACCTCCAGGTCGGCGACCTGGTCATCTTCTACGGGGACCTGCACCACGTCGGCTTCTACGCCGGCAACGGCCAGGTGCTGCACGCCCCGCGCACCGGCACCGTCGTGCGCTACGAGTCGATCAACAACATGCCGTTCCAGTTCGGCGTCCGGATCTGACACCCGCCTTCCGCCCGAACGGGCGAATCGCGTGATCCCGCGCTGACCCCCACGCCCCGCCCATGACCTGCGCGTCAGAGGCGGGGCGTCACGCTGCGTGGCCGACCGGGTCTTTGGCCGGGGCCCGGGCGCGGGGCTACTGTCTGCCGCGTTTCCTCGTCCGCCAGCGGAAGGAGCGCGGCTTCCCGTGGGGTCACATCGCCGCCTTGCACCGTCCGGGTTCGACCGCGGCGCCTGCGCCGCCCTCGGCGTACTGTCCGCCGCGGCCGCCGCCCTCGGTCCCGTACCCGCGTCGGCCGTGCCGCACGACGACGTCCGCGCCGAGGTCGACAAGCTCTACGAGCAGGCCGAGAAGGCGACCGAGGCCTACGACAAGGCCGATGAGCGGGCCGACGCGCTGCGCGAGCAGGTGAGCACGGCGCAGGACCGCGTCGCCCGCGGGCAGGAGCGGATCAACCGCATGCGGGAGGCGCTGGGCGCGCTCGCCGGCGCCCAGTACCGCTCCGGCGGCCTGGACCCCTCGCTGGCCCTGCTGTTCTCCGACGACCCGGAGGACTACCTGGACAAGGCCTCCGTCCTCGACCGCATCGGCGCCCGCGAGGCCGGCGAACTCAGGAGGCTGCGGTCGGCGATGCGCGAACTCGCCCAGGAGCGCGCGGAGGTGAGCGGGAAACTCGCCGAACTGGACAGGAGCCGCAAGGCGGTCGTCGGACACAAGCGGACGGTCGAGAAGAAACTCGCCCGGGCGCGGCGGCTGCTCAACTCCCTGCCGTACGCCGAGCGCGTCGCCTACCAGCGCGCATCCCGCGGCGGCCGCACCGGCGTGCTGGGCCCCGGCGGCGCCGTCCCGTCCTCGGCCCGCGCGGCCGCCGCCGTCGCCGCGGCCCGCTCCGCCCTCGGCAGGCCGTACGTGTGGGGAGCCAACGGCCCCTCCGGGTTCGACTGTTCGGGCCTGATGCAGTGGTCGTACGCGCGGGCCGGCGTCGCCCTGCCGCGCACCTCGCAGGCGCAGCGGCACGCCGGCCGGCTGATCCCGCTGTCCCAGGCGCGCCCCGGCGATCTGGTCACCTACCGGTCCGACGCCAGCCATGTGGCGATGTACGTGGGCAACGGCCAGGTGATCCACGCGCCCCACCCCGGCGCGCCGGTGCGCTACGACCCGGTGGACATGATGCCGGTCTCCTCCGTCACCAGGGTCTGACCGGTGCGGCGTCCCGGCCTTACGATCGGCGGGTGAGAGGTCGCGGACGGGCGCCGGCGCGCCAGGTGGTCGCGCTCGCGCTGCTGCTCGTCTGCCTGGTGTCCTGCGGCGGGCGGCCCGCGGCCGACAGCGCCCGGGCCGACGTGCAGCGGATCCTCGACCGGCGGGCGGCCGCGGTCCTCGACCGCGACCGGGCGGCCTTCCTGCGGACCGGCGCCCTGAGCTGGTTCGAGAACCTGCGCGGGGTGCCGTTCGCCGGCTGGTCCTACCGCATCACCGGCCTGCACCGCACCGGCGACCGGGCCACCGCCGACGCCGAGCTGCGCTACCGCGTCCTCGGCTACGACAGGGCCCCCGTCACCGCCGGCCGCACCCTGACGCTGTCCCGGCGGCCGGACGGGCAGTGGTACGTGGACGCCGAGACGCCCGCGCGGAAGTCCGCCCAGCAACTGTGGGACCAGGGCGAGGTGGACGTCGTGCGCGCCCGGCACGGCATCGTCCTGGGGGTCGGCCAGTCCGGCGAGGCGCTGCACAGGTACGCCGATCTGGCGGACCGCGCGGTGCCGGCGGTGTCGGCGGCCTGGGGCACCGACTGGGCCCGGCGCGTCGTCGTCCTCGTGCCGAAGTCGCTGGAGGGCATGGCCGGTCTGCTCGGCTCGCCCGCCTCCTCCTACCGCGGGATCGCGGCCGTCACCACCGGCGAGGTGGGCGGCCCGCCCGCGGCGCCCGCGGACCGCATCATCGTCAACCCCGACGCCTACGCCGTCCTCGGCGGCCTCGGCAAACAGGTCGTGCTCACGCACGAGACCACCCACGTCGCCACGCGCGCCCACACCTCCGCCGCGACGCCGCTGTGGCTGTCGGAGGGGTACGCCGACTGGGCCGGCTACCGCGGCACCGGGCGCACCGCCGCGCAGGCGGCGCCCGAACTGGCCCGCGCGGTCGCCGACGGGCACCTGCCGGCCGCGCTGCCCGCCGACAAGGACTTCGCCTTCAGCGGGGACGCGGGCGAGCTGGCGCGGGCCTACGAGAGCGGCTGGCTGGCCTGCCGGCTGATCGCCGAGCGGTGGGGCGAGGTGCGGCTGCGGGAGTTCTACCGCGCGGTGGGCGACCACGAGCGGCGGGCGGGCGCGGTCGAGGACGCGATGAAGAAGGTGCTGGGGACGACACCGGAGCGGTTCACCGCCCAGTGGCGGGCCTACGCGGAGGACCGGCTCACCTGATCCGGCCGGGCGCCGGTCTCCACGAGCGGTCTCCACGAGCGGTCTCCACGAGCCGTGCCCTGTCCGCTCCGGCCCACGCGGCTGTGTCCTGTCCGCTCCGGCCCACGCGGCTGTGCCCCGTCCGCTCCGGCCCACGCGGCCCGGGGGCCGGTCAGGGGGACGCCGACGTCTCCCGCGGGCGGGTGGTCTGGGCGGGGAGGGCCGGGACGGGGGTGCGGGAGGCCGTCGACTGCCACAGCTCCAGGGCCGCCAGCAGGGTGGTGACCACCAGCAGGCCGTTGCGGGCGATCAGGAGGGTGACCCCGAGGGGGTCGCTGGCGACGACGTGCCCGAACCAGACCGGGAACTCCAGCACCGTCAGGAAGGCCGCGACCAGGACCAGACAGGCCGGCAGCCCCATCCGGCTGTCGCGGAAGCACAGGCAGACGGCCGCCAGCCCGACCAGCCACACCATGTACTGGGGGCTGATCACCCGGCTGGTGACGGTGAACAGCAGCACCGCCGTGAACGCCGCGTCCGCGAGGGTGTGCGGCGCGAAGCGGTTCGCCCTCAGCCGCCACAGCAGCAGCCAGCCGAAGGCGGCCACCGCCAGCCCCAGGGCGGCCGTGCTGACGGCGCTCACGTACGGGCCGAGGAACTCCACCGAGCCGTAGTGGAGCAGCACCTCACCGCGCCAGCCGAACTGCCGGGCCAGGTGGAGGACCAGCGCGCCCAGCGACTCCACCTCCGTGCCGCGCTCCCGCTGGAAGGCCAGGAAGGAGAAGGCCCCGGGCATCGACACGGCGAACACGGCCGCCAGCGCGCAGCCGGTGGCCGCGGCCGCGCCCCAGGCGCTCCGCCCGCGCGCGCCGACCAGCAGCAGCACGGGCCACACCTTGAGCATCGCGCCGAAGCCGGCCAGCGCGCCCATCGCCCGCGGATGCCGGGCGCCCGCGAGCAGCGCGGCCACCGCCACCGCGGTCACCATCACGTCGTAGCGCGCGTACACCGTCGGTCCCAGCAGCGGGACGCCCGCCACCCACACCCAGGCCCCGCGCAGCCGCCTGCCGGGGCGCAGGCCCGCGTACAGCAGCAGGCACAGGACCGCGAGGTCGGCCAGGAAGGCGAGGACGAAGAAGGCCGCGGCGTAGCCGAGGAAGCCCAGCAGGGCGGGGGAGAGGATGGCGAGGGCGGCGGCGGGCGGGTACTGCCAGGTGACGTCGTCGAGCGGGAACGTGCCCCGGCGCAGCACCTCGTACCAGCCCCGGTAGATCACCGACACGTCGGTGGTGACGTCCGGTCCCGGGAAGCGCAGCACCCCGAAGACGAACAGCAGCAGCACCAGCCGGCTCACGGTCCAGGTCCCCAGCAGCCCGGCCAGGGAGCGCTTCGCGCCCGTCATGTCCACCTGTGCCCCTGTTCATCCGTTCCTTGCCCGGGGAGCCATGATGTCCCGCCGGCCTGTGCGCGAGCCATGGAACGCACCGGGAGTCGCGGGCCGCCGCCGGCGCTCGACTCCCAGGGTGGCGGAAAGCCCCGCGTCCGGCCGCCCGTGGGCGCCGTGCGGGTGGCGTTGGATAAGGTCGGCCGCGATGCACAAGACCCTGATAGTGACGAACGACTTCCCGCCCCGCCCGGGCGGCATCCAGGCGTTCCTGCACAACATGGCGCTGCGGCTCGATCCCGAGCGTCTCGTCGTCTACGCCTCCACCTGGAAGCGCGGGCCGGAGGGTGCCGAGGCGACGGCCGCGTTCGACGCCGAGCAGCCCTTCACGGTCGTACGGGACCGTACGACGATGCTGCTGCCGACGCCGGCCGCGACCCGGCGGGCGGCCGGGCTGCTGCGGGAGCACGGCTGCACCTCGGTGTGGTTCGGGGCGGCCGCGCCGCTCGGGCTGATGGCGCCGGCCCTGCGCAAGGCGGGCGCGCAGCGCCTCGTGGCCACCACCCACGGCCACGAGGCGGGGTGGGCCCAGCTGCCGGCCGCGCGGAGCCTGCTGCGCCGGATCGGGGAGTCGACGGACACCATCACCTACCTCGGCGAGTACACCCGCTCGCGGATCGCGGCAGCGCTGACCCCGGAGGCGGCCTCGCGGATGGTGCAGCTGCCGCCGGGGGTCGACGAGAAGGTCTTCCACCCGTCGTCGGGCGGCGACGAGGTGCGCGCCCGGCTCGGGCTGACGGACCGGCCCGTGGTGGTGTGCGTGTCCCGGCTGGTGCCGCGCAAGGGGCAGGACACCCTCATCCGCGCCATGCCCCGGATCCTCGCCGCCGAGCCGGAAGCCGTGCTGCTGATCGTCGGCGGCGGCCCGTACGAGAAGGACCTGCGCGGGCTCGCCGCCGAGACCGGCGTGGCCGGCTCCGTGCGCTTCACCGGCGCCGTGCCCTGGTCCGAGCTGCCCGCGCACTACGGCGCCGGGGACGTCTTCGCGATGCCGTGCCGCACGCGCCGGGGCGGACTGGACGTGGAGGGGCTCGGGATCGTCTACCTGGAGGCGTCCGCGACCGGGCTGCCCGTCGTGGCCGGCGACTCGGGCGGCGCGCCCGACGCCGTGCTGGACGGCGAGACCGGCTGGGTGGTGCCCGGCGGCTCCCCCGCGCAGGCCGCCGACCGCATCGTCACGCTCCTCGGCGACCCCGAACTGCGCCGCCGCATGGGGGAGCGGGGACGGGAGTGGGTCGAGGAGAAGTGGCGCTGGGACCTGCTGGCCCAGAAGTTGAAGACGTTGCTCTAGGCACCTAGGTCCTGTCCGGCGGATCATGCCGGAGACGCGGGGGCTGCAAGGCACCGCTGCTTCCCTCCGACTTGATCCGCCGCACAGGACCTAGCCGGAGGGCGTCATTCCGCCGATGCTGCGCGCATGACAGAAAAACTGATGCAGCGTCAGCTGACGAGACGTCACATCCTGGGCATGGCCGCCCTGCAGACCGCCGCGGCCCTCGGCTTCACCCGCGTCGGCCTCCAGTCGGCCCGGGCCGCCGAGCCCGCCGCGGTCGAATCCGCCCCCGCCGTCGTGGTCGGCTCCGGCTACGGCGGCGCGGTCGCCGCCCTCCGCCTCGGCCAGGCCGGCATCCGCACCCTCGTGCTGGAGATGGGCAAGCTGTGGAACACGCCCGGCTCCGACGGCAAGGTCTTCTGCTCCACCATCGCCCCGGACGAGCGGTCCATGTGGTTCCGCACCCGCACCGAGGCGCCGCTGGCCACCTTCCTGTGGCTGGACGTCGTCGACCGGGACATCAGCTCCTACCCGGGGGTCCTGGACCGCGTGCACTTCGAGAACATGTCCGTCTACGTCGGCCGGGGCGTCGGCGGCGGCTCCCTGGTCAACGGCGGCATGGCGGTCACCCCGCCGCGGGCGTACTTCACCGAGCAGTTCCCCACCGTGGACGCGGCGGAGATGTACGGCACCTACTTCCCGCGCGCCCGCTCCATGCTCGGCGTGAACTCCGTCGACCCGGCGTGGTTCGAGTCGACGGAGTGGTACCGGTTCACCCGGACCTCCCGCAAGGCCGCGGCGAACGCCGGCCTGAAGACCACGTTCGTGCCCAACGTCTACGACTTCGGTCACATGCAGCGCGAGGCGGCCGGCACCGCTCCCAAATCCGCGCTCGCCCAGGAGGTCATCTACGGCAACAACCACGGCAAGCGCAGCCTCGACAAGACCTACCTGGCCGCGGCGCTCGGCACCGGGAACGTCACCCTCCACACCCTGGAACGGGTGACCGGCATCAGCCGGGCGGGCGACGGGAGCTGGGTGCTGACCGCCGACCGCATCGACGCCACCGGCGCGGTCGTCGAGACCAAGCAGTACGGCTGCCGCCATCTCTTCCTCGGCGGCGGCAGCCTCGGCACCACCGAACTCCTGCTGCGGGCCCGCGAGACGGGCACCCTGCCGGAGCTGGACGCGAGCGTCGGCACCGGCTGGGGCACCAACGGCAACGTCATGCTGGGCCGCGCCAACCACATCTGGGACACCGTCGGCGCCGACCAGTCGACGATGCCGGTCATGGGCATCGACGACTGGGACAACGCCGCCAACCCCGTCTTCGCCGAGATAGCCCCGCTGCCGATGGGGCTGGAGCACTGGGTCAGCCTCTATCTGGCGATCACCAAGAACCCTCAGCGGGGCACCTTCTCGTACGCGGACGGCTCGCTGCGGCTCGACTGGAGCGCCGCCCAGAGCGCCGTCTCCGTCGCCATGGCCAAGAAGCTGTTCGACCGGATCAACGCGGCCAACGCCACCATCTACCGGTACGACCTGTTCGGCTCGTCCGGCAAGGTCTTCGCGGACGACTTCTGCTACCACCCGCTGGGCGGCTGCGTACTGGGGAAGGCGACCGACGACTACGGCCGGGTGAAGGGATATCCGAGGCTGTACGTCACCGACGGCTCGCTGGTGCCCGGCTCGATCGGGGTGAACCCGTTCGTGACGATCACCGCGCTCGCCGAACGGACGATGGACCGGGTCCTCGCCGAGGACGCCGCGGCGTGAGCCGCACGGCGCGCTGCGAGCCGGGCGGCGCGCCTCACTTGGCGTACAGGGCCTCGATCTCGTCCGCGTAGTCCTTCGCCACCACGTTCCGCTTCAGCTTCAGCGACGGCGTCAGGTGGCCCGACTCCTCCGTGAACTGGGAGGACAGAACGCGGAACTTCCGCACCGACTCCGCCTTCGACACCGCGGCGTTGCCGTCGTCGACCGCCGTCTGGACGGCCGCCAGCAGCTCCGGGTCGTCGCGCAGCGACGCCGCGGTGGAACCGGCCGGCTTGCCGTGCTCGGCGCACCAGCGGGCCAGGAACTCCTGGTCGAGGGTGATCAGCGCGCCGACGAACGGCCGCCCGTCGCCCACCACCATGCACTCCGCGACCAGCGCGTGCGCCCGGATGCGGTCCTCGATCACGGCCGGGGCGACGTTCTTGCCGCCCGCGGTGACGATGATCTCCTTCTTGCGGCCGGTGATCCTGAGGTAGCCGTCCTCGTCGAGGGTGCCGATGTCACCGGTGTGGAACCAGCCGTCCGCCAGCGCCTCGGCGGTCGCGGCCTCGTTGTTCCAGTAGCCCTTGAACAGGTGCTCGCCGTGCAGCAGCACCTCCCCGTCGTCCGCGATCCTGACGACCGAGCCCGGCAGCGGCTGGCCGACCGTGCCGATCTTCTGCCGGTCCCACGGGTTGAACGCGGTCGCCGCGCAGGACTCCGTCAGGCCGTAGCCCTCCAGGACGGTGAAGCCGATGCCGCGGAAGAAGTGCCCGAGCCGCTCGCCCAGCGGGGCGCCGCCCGAGACCGCGTACTCGCCCCGCCCGCCCAGCACCGCCCGCAGCTTGCCGTAGACGAGCTTGTCGAACGCCTTGTGCTTGATCTTCAGGCCGAGCGACGGCCCCGCCGGCGTGTCCAGCGCCTTGCTGTACGCGATCGCGGTGTCGGCGGCCTTGTCGAAGATCTTGCCCTTGCCGTCCGCCTGCGCCTTGGCCCGCGCCGAGTTGTACACCTTCTCGAAGACCCGCGGCACGCCCAGGATCAGCGTCGGCCGGAAGGCGGCCAGCTCGTCGGTGAGGTTCTTGATGTCGGGGACGTTGCCCAGCTTGATCGGCGCCATCATCGGCGCGATCTGGATGAGGCGGCCGAAGACGTGCGCCAGCGGGAGGAACAGCAGCACGCTGCACTCGCCGGTGCGGAACAGCGGGCGCAGGCGCTCGACGACGTTCCCGCACTCGGCGAAGAAGCTGCGGTGAGTCAGCACGCAGCCCTTGGGCCGCCCGGTCGTGCCCGAGGTGTAGACGATCGTCGCCGGGTCGTCGGCCTTGGCCAGCGAGCTGCGCTCCTCGACCGTGGCGTCGGTGACGTCCGCGCCGAGCGCGCCCAGCTCCTCGACCGCGCCGGCCTCGATCTGCCAGACGTTCTTGAGGGCGGGCAGCCGGTCGCGCACCGACTCGACGGCGGCCGTGTGGGCGGCCAGTTCCGTGACGCAGGCCGTCGCGCCCGAGTCGGAGAGGATCCACTCCACCTGCTCCGGCGAGCTGGTCTCGTACACCGGCACGGTGATCGCGCCCGCGCTCCAGATCGCGAAGTCCAGCAGCGTCCACTCGTAGCGCGTGCGGGACATCAGCCCGACCCGGTCGCCCGGCTGGACACCGGAGGCGATCAGCCCCTTGGCGGCGGCGCGCACCTCGGCCAGGAAGACCGTGGCGGTGACGTCCTGCCAGACGCCGTCCACCTTGCGGGCGATCACGGCGACGTCGGGATGCTGCGCGGCGTTTCTGCGGACGATGTCGGCCAGGTTGCCGTCCGCAGGGACCTCGTACAAAGCCGGAAGGCTGAACTCGCGCAAGACTGCTGCTCCTCATAGGGCGCCGGCGCCACGACGTTGTGCGATGCGACGGTGCGGTCCACGGCTCGGGCAGTGCTCAGAGATCCACTGGTCGAAATCCTGAGCACGACTGGACGGCCCGGACGTTACCCGCCGGTATAGCTCTTTCGACAGGGGGTCCCGACGATATGTTCGCTGCGTCACACAGATTGGTGTTCCTTTCTGCACGGTAGTCCACCGCCTTCCTGACTGGCCAGTAACCGCAGGTGACGGCGGCACTGTTCACCCGTGCCGCTCGGCCCTACTCTTGATCGCCATGGCAACCGCACCGTCCGGCAACCGAAGGACCCGAGTCCACGTGGTCAGCGACGTGCACGGCAACGCCCGGGACCTGGCCAGGGCCAAGGACGGCGCCGACGCCCTGATCTGCCTGGGCGACCTGGTCCTCTTCCTGGACTACGCCGACCACTCGCGCGGGATCTTCCCCGACCTGTTCGGCAAGGAGAACGCCGACCGCATCGTCGCGCTGCGCACCGCCCGCCGCTTCGAGGAGGCGCGGGAGTTCGGGGCCCAGCTGTGGGCCGGCATCGGCGCGGACCGGGCCGCGTTGATCGAACGCGCGGTACGCAGGCAGTACGCCGAGATGTTCGCCGCGTTCCCGGCGCCGACGTACGCCACCTACGGCAACGTCGACATGCCGCCCCTGTGGCCGGAGTACGCCGGGCCCGGCACGACGGTGCTGGACGGGGAGCGGGTGGAGATCGGCGGGTGGGTCTTCGGCTTCGTCGGCGGCGGCCTGAAGACGCCGATGCGCACGCCCTACGAGCTCACCGACGAGGAGTACGCGGCGAAGATCGAGGCCGTGGGCGAGGTCGACGTGCTGTGCACGCACATCCCGCCCGAGGTGCCGGAACTGGTCTACGACACCGTCGCGCGCCGCTTCGAACGCGGCAGCCGCGCCCTGCTGGACGCGATCCGCCGCACCCGGCCCCGGTACTCCCTGTTCGGCCACGTCCACCAGCCGCTGGTCAGGCGGATGCGGATCGGTCCGACCGAGTGCGTCAACGTGGGGCACTTCGCCGGCAGCGGGAAGCCGTGGGCCCTGGAATGGTGACCCGTCGCGGTGTGCCGGGTATGCGGTGAAGTCGGCTGGTCGGAGCGCGGTAGCCTTCACGCTGCACACACGTGCGCACGACCTGATTTCCGGCCCGCATCTGGAGGAGCCACGGCGATGGCGGAACACACCAGCTCGAGCATCACGATCGAGGCGGCACCGGCCGATGTCATGGGGGTGATCGCCGACTTCGCCCGCTACCCCGACTGGACCGGTGAGGTGAAGGAGGCGGAGGTGCTCAGGACCGACGCCCAGGGCCGCGCCGAACAGGTCCGCCTCGTCATGGACGCCGGCGCCATCAAGGACGACCAGGTCCTCGCCTACACCTGGAACGGCGGCGACGAGGTCTCCTGGACCCTGGTCAAGTCCCAGATGCTGCGCTCCCTCGACGGCTCCTACCACCTCAGGCCGGCCGGGCAGGGCGCCACCGAGGTCACCTACCAGCTCACCGTCGACGTCAAGATCCCGATGCTGGGGATGATCAAGCGCAAGGCGGAGAAGGTGATCATCGACCGCGCGCTGGCGGGCCTGAAGAAGCGCGTGGAGGCCGGGGAGACGTCCGGGGGGATGTTCGAGAAGAAGTAGCCGGAGCCGGGCCGGGAACCGCCCTCGCGGCAGCCCGGCCGACCGACCGGGTACCGGTACCGTCACCCCATGCGCACCATCCTGATCACGGGCCCCGGCGGTTGTGGACGCACCACCGTCGCCGCCGCCACCGCCCTGCGTGCCGCGGGCGACGGCACCCGCACCCTCGTCCTGAGCGCCGACCGCACCGACACCCTCGGCGCGGCCCTCGGCGCACCGACGGGCCCGGCCCCGCGGCAGGTCGCACCGAACCTCACCGCCTGGCGCCCCGACGCCGCGGCCGGCTTCCGGGACGACCTCGCCGCCTTCCAGGAGCGCGCCGCGAACGTCCTCGACCTGCTGGGCGCCTCCCGCCTGGACGCCGAGGAGGTCACCCCCCTGCCCGGCGCCGCCGAGCTCGCCCTCCTGCGCGCCCTGCGGGACGCCGCCCTCGCCGAGCGGGGCGAGGCGCACGAACTCCTCGTCGTCGACCTGCCGCCCACCCCGCAGGCACTCGCGCTGCTGGCCCTGCCCGAGGAACTGCGCCGCTACCTGCGCCGCCTCCTGCCGCCCGAGCGGCAGGCGGCCCGCGCCCTGCGGCCCGTCCTCGGCCGCCTGGCCGGCGTCCCCATGCCCGCGGAGTGGCTGTACGACACCGCCGCCCGCTGGGACCTGGAACTCGGCGCCGTCGAGGCGGTCCTCACCGACCCGGACACCGTCGTACGGCTGGTCGCCGAACCCGGCCCGGCCGGCGCCGACGCCGTACGCGCCGCCTGCCTCGCCCTCGCCCTGCGCGGTCTGCGCCCCGAGACGCTGGTCGCCAACCGGGTGCTGCCCGAGCACGCCGCCGACACCTGGCTCGCCGGCCCCCTCGCCCAGCAGCGCAAGACCCTGGCGGAGTGGCGGGAGTCCCACGACGTCCACCGCGTCGCCCACCTCGGCCGCGACCCGCGCGGCACCGACGACCTCGCCGCGCTCGCCGTGCCCGGCGTCGACGGCACGACCTCCACCGTCGAGTGGCCCGTCACCGACCGGCTCGCCGCGGACGGCGTGCTGGTCTGGCACATCCCGCTCCCCGGCGCCATACGCGACGAGCTGGACCTCATCCGGCGGGGCGACGAACTCGTCGTCAGCGCCGGGCCGTTCCACCGCATCGTCCCGCTGCCGTCCGCCCTGCGCCGGTGCACCGTCGACGGCGCCTCCCTGCGGGACGGCCGGCTGCTGATCCGGTTCGCGCCGGACCCGGAGCTGTGGCCCGGCAGGCCCTGAACGGCGTACGGCCATTCGGGTAACGTCGTAAGGACGAACCGTAGTCAGGAGTCCGTCATGAGCGAAGAGCTCCCCCCGTCGGATGCCGGTGGCCGCGAGGCCGACGACGAGGTGCGGGCGACCGACGCCGACGCCTGGGCGACGGCGTGCGCCGAGGACCTCGCGGCCGAGAAGGCCCGCCGCCGAGCGAGTTACGGCCCGCCGCCGGGCTCGGCCGCCGAGGAACTGCGCCGGCTGGTCGACACCGTCGCGGACCGGCTGTCCGCGTTCTCCGGGTTCTCGGGGCTCCGGTCGCCGCTGCTCGGCGCCGTCGCCGGCCCCGCCGCGCAGCAGGCGGTGCGGCAGGTCGTCCAGCAGGCCAAGGCCGCCGTCGAGCCCGTCATCGAACGCAACCCGGACGTCTTCGACCACCTGGCCGCGGCCGGCAGCGAACTGCTCGCCGCCTACCGCTCCGCCGTCCAGGCCCAGGAGCAGCGCTGGACCCACGGCGCGAGCGACCCGCGCAAGGACCGCGAGGTCCGCGAGGCCCGCGGGGACCGGATGGGCAAGGACCGCGGGGACCGGATGGGCAAGGACCGCGAGGACCGGATGGGCGAGGACCCGGACGAGCGTCCCGGCCGGGACGAGGGCACCGGCCCCGGCCAGCGCATCGATCTCGACTGAGGGTCCCCGGGCAGCCCCGACCGCCTGATTCCGGCCTGTCCAGCGGCCGGACGACGGGGAACCGACGGCAGGGCCTCGGGTACGGTTGGCCGTAGCGGGGCTCGACCGGAACTGAGGGATTCATGGGACTCACCATCGGCGTCGACATCGGCGGCACGAAGATCGCGGCCGGCGTGGTCGACGAGGAAGGCAACATCCTCTCGACCTTCAAGGTGCCGACCCCCACCACGCCCGAGGCCATCGTGGACGCCATCTCCTCGGCGGTGGAGGGCGCGCGGGCCGGGCACGAGATCGTCGGCGTGGGCATCGGCGCGGCCGGTTACGTCAACCGGCAGCGCTCCACCGTCTACTTCGCGCCGAACATCGACTGGCGCCAGGAGCCGCTGAAGGACAAGGTCGAGGCGCGCGTGGGCCTGCCGGTCGTCGTGGAGAACGACGCGAACGCGGCGGCCTGGGGCGAGTACAAGTTCGGCGCGGGCAAGGGCCACCGCAACGTCATCTGCATCACGCTCGGCACCGGCCTCGGCGGCGGCATCATCATCGGCAACAAGCTGCGCCGCGGCCACTTCGGCGTGGCCGCCGAGTTCGGCCACATCCGCATGGTGCCGGACGGCCTGCTGTGCGGCTGCGGCTCGCAGGGCTGCTGGGAGCAGTACGCCTCGGGGCGCGCGCTCGTCCGGTACGCCAAGCAGCGCGCCAACGCCACCCCCGAGAACGCCGAACTGCTGCTGTCGCTGGGCGACGGCACCCCCGACGGCATCGAGGGCAAGCACATCTCCATGGCCGCCCGCCAGGGCGACCCGGTCGCCGTCGACTCCTACCGCGAGCTGGCCCGCTGGGCCGGCGCCGGCCTCGCCGACCTCGCCTCCCTCTTCGACCCGTCCGCCTTCATCGTCGGCGGCGGCCTCTCCGACGAGGGCGAGCTGGTCCTGGACCCGATCCGCAAGTCCTACAAGCGCTGGCTGGTGGGCGGCAACTGGCGCCCGGTCGCCGACGTGATCGCGGCCCAGCTCGGCAACAAGGCCGGACTGGTGGGCGCGGCGGACCTGGCCCGCGAGCCCGATCCCATCATGTGACGTCCTCCGGGACGACCCGCGGGGCGCGGGGTACACCTCGCGCCCCGGGCGTGCGGCGTAGATTGATCCGCATGGAGCCGCTTCCCAACTCCCTTACCGAACCCGACGGTTCAGCCGTCGTCCGGGTCCTGAGCTACAACGTCCGCTCGATGCGGGACGACACGGACGCCCTCGCCCGCGTCATCACCGCCTGCGCCCCCGACCTCGTCCTGCTCCAGGAAGCGCCCCGTTTCTTCCGCTGGCGCAAGAAGCTCGCCCGACTGGCTGCGGCCTCGGGGCAGGTCGTCCTCGGCGGTGGCGCGACCGCCGCGGGACCGGCGCTCCTGTGCTCCCTGCGGGCCACCGTCGAGCGCACCGAGGACGTGCTGCTGCCCGTCACCCCGGGCCTGCACCGCCGCGGCCTCGCCACGGCGGTGGTCCGCTTCGGCAGCGCCCGCCTCGGCGTGCTGAGCTGCCACCTCTCCCTCCAGAAGGACGAGCGGTACGAGCAGGGCGGCATGCTGCTGGACCGGCTCGCGGGCATGGGGGTACGGCACGCGGTCGCGGGCGGCGACCTCAACGAGCCCCCCGACGGCCGCACCTTCCGGCGTCTCGCCGGCACCCTCCAGGACTGCCGGGCCACGGCACCCTGGGGCGGCGAGCACACCTGGACGCGCACCGAGCCGCACCGCCGCATCGACGCGGTCTTCGCCACGAAGGAGGTCTCGGTGCTCGGTTGCGGGGTGCCTGTCGGGCACCCCGGCGTGACGGATACGGACCTGAGGGCGGCCACGGACCACCTTCCGGTCCTGGCCGCCCTCAGAATCCCGGCGGGCTGAGCGGCGTCGTGCTGCGCGTGGCGGGCCGTGCTGTCGGTCGCGT
>NZ_JBFADM010000005.1:0-218931 GCF_040641355.1 Streptomyces sp. NPDC020996 | reverse complement strand
CGTGCCGCGCTGTGGTGGCTGGTTGCGTGGTTCCTCGTGCCCCTTGGGGGGCGGCCGCTGAGGCTTCCGGCGGGCTGAGGGGTGTTGTGCTGGGCGTGGCGGGCCGTGCTGTTGGTTGCGTGCCGCGCTGTGGTGGCTGGTTGCGTGGTTCCTCGTGCCCCTTGGGGGGCGGCCGCTGAGGCTTCCGGCGGGCTGAGGGGTGTTGTGCTGGGCGTGCCGGGCCGTGCTGTTGGTTGCGTGCCGCGCTGTGGTGGCTGGTCGCGTGGTTCCTCGCGCCACTTCGGGGCGCACCGCTGCGGACTTCGCCCGGCCCGCTCGGAGTCCCGGAGCCCAGCCGGAGACGGGGCTCACACGACGGCGCCGCGGCCTGGGTCGCCGTCGTCCTCGTCGTCCGTCTTCATCCGCGTCACCAGCGTGGTGAAGCCGCCCAGGAAGCCGCCGATGCCGAGCGTGGCGAGCCACCAGGTCATGTCCCAGCCGAGCAGCACCGCCAGCAGGAGCAGGACCGGGCCGCCGATCACCGCCAGCCAGGCGAACTTCGCGGTCGCGTCGGCGGCGGGCAGCGGCGGCGGCTCCGGCGGGACGAAGTGGCCCTCGTCGTCCTCCTCGAAGTCGTCGTCGGACGCCTCGGGGACCGTGTGGTCCCGCGGGCCGACGCCCGGTGCGAAGGCCACCGACGCGCCCAGCGGCTTCGCGGGCTCGTCCTTCTTCGGCGGGTCGTCACCGCCGTCGCCGTCGTTCGTGACGGTCTCCAGCAGTGCCAGGTCCTCGACCGACTTGAAGGGCTTGCTGCCCGGCGGGTCCGGAGGCTCCTCGCCGTACCCCGCGACGATCGCCGCCCACGCGGCCTCCTCGTCGAACGGCACGCCCTGCTCCTCCGGCTCCCGGTCCTCCCGGTCGGAGTCGTGCTCAGCCACCTGCCGCCGTCCCTTCGTTGCCCACACCGGTCTCCTTGCCGACACCGGTCGCGAGCCGGCCGATGAACGCGAGGCTCTCCGCGAAGATCCGGTCCGCGTCGTGGTCCAACGTCGCGACGTGGTAGCTGTGTTCCAGCAGGATCTCCGTCACGTCCAGCGAGGAGACGCGGCCCAGGATGCGCGCCGAGTCGGCCGGCGGCACCACGTGGTCCTGCGGGCTGTGCAGCACCAGCAGCGGCTGGGTGACCTGCGGCAGCTCGCCGTCGACCAGCCGGAAGAAGGCGCGCAGGGAGTGCGCGGCACCCAGCGGCACCCGGTCGTAACCCAGCTCGGTACTGCCCTCCTTGGCGATGTCGCTGGCGATCCCCTTCGTCGAGCGGACCAGGTGGCGGACGACGGGGAGGGCGTGGGCGGCCAGGCCGTGCATCCGGTTCGCCGGGTTCACCAGCACCAGGCCGCGCACCGCGTCCCCGTGCTTCGCGGCCAGCCGCAGGGCCAGCGTGCCGCCCATGGACAGGCCCGCCAGGAACACCTCCGAGCAGCGCTCCAGCAGGCCGCGCAGCTCCCGGTCCACCTCCGCGTACCAGTCCTGCCAGCCGGTGAGCTGCATGTCCTCCCAGCGGGTGCCGTGCCCGGGCAGCAGCGGCAGCGAGACGGTCAGGCCGCGCGCGGCGAGATGCTCCGCCCAGGGGCGCAGCGACTGGGGGGAACCCGTGAAGCCGTGGCAGAGGAGGACTCCGACCTCGCCGCCCTCGTGGCGGTACGGCTCGGCTCCAGGAAGGACCGGCACCATCGGTCTCCTGTTCGTGGAATGGGGCTGGCACTTGGCATTGCAGGACCTTCACCGTACGCGACGGCACCGACACCGACCAGGCCCGTCGACGCCTTCCGGACGGGCCGGGTTAAGGTCTGACCCACGGACATGGGAGGCACTCGGTTGTTGTACGGCGCGATGAAGGTCGCCATCGGGGGACCGCTGAAGGTCACCTTCAGGCCCTGGGTCGAGGGACTGGAGAACATTCCCGCCGAGGGCCCCGCGATCCTGGCGAGCAACCACCTCTCCTTCTCGGACTCGTTCTTCCTGCCCGCGGTGCTGGACCGCAAGGTGACCTTCATCGCGAAGGCGGAGTACTTCACCACGCCCGGCGTGAAGGGCCGGCTGACCGCCGCCTTCTTCAAGGGCGTCGGCCAGCTCCCGGTGGACCGCTCCGGCGCGCGCGGCGCGGGCGAGGCGGCCGTCAGGAGCGGCATCGAGGTCCTTCAGCGCGGTGAACTGTTCGGCATCTACCCGGAAGGCACCCGCTCGCCCGACGGCCGCCTCTACCGCGGCAAGCCCGGCGGCCTCGCGCGCGTGGCGCTGGCGACCGGTGCCCCGGTCATCCCCGTCGCCATGATCGACACCGAGAAGATCCAGCCGCCGGGCAAGGTGATGCCCAAGCTGATGCGGCCCGGCATCCGCATCGGCAAGCCCCTGGACTTCAGCCGCTACCAGGGCATGGAGCACGACCGTTTCGTGCTGCGCGCCGTGACGGACGAGGTCATGTACGAGATCATGAAGCTCTCCGGCCAGGAGTACGTCGACATCTACGCGACCGCCGCCAAGCGGCAGCTCGCGGAGGCGGCGAAGGCCGGGAAGGAACAGGCCAGGGAACAGGCCAGGAAGGACAAGTCCGGGGCGTGACGCCCCGGGCCCGTCCTGGCCGGGGGGTGGGGGACGTGCCGAAGCGCGAGCGGGTCGTGAGGATGTCGGTCGAGCAGCCGCTGTGGCGTGCGCTGACCGCCTACCGGGTGCTGACCATGCTGTACGCGGTCGGCCTGTTCGTCACCGTCTACGACCGCTACGACCGCCCCGCCGTCGCCATCGCCTTCTACGCCGTCCTGTGCGTGTGGACGCTCGCCACCCTGCCGCGCGTGCAGAACGCGGCCGCCTGCACCAAGCGCTTCCTGGCCGTCGACCTCGCCATCGCGCTCACCGGCATCGTGCTCACCCCCCTCGCCGTCAGCGAGCAGCACATCGACGACGGCGGCCCGACCCTGCCGTCGATATGGACCGCCGGCTCGGTGCTCGCCTACGCCATCAAGGGCGGCTGGCGCTGGGCCGCGTTCGCCTCCACCCCGGTCGCCGCCGCCAACCTGATCGAACGCGGCAGCCCGGCCCGCGACACGGTCCACAACGTGATCCTCGTCTGGGTCGCCTCCATCGCCATCGGCTACGTCGTCGAGGTCGCCCGCGCCTCCGAGCGCACCCTCGCCCGCGCCCTGGAGATCGAGGCCGCGACCAGGGAACGCGAGCGGCTCGCCCGGGACATCCACGACAGCGTCCTGCAGGTGCTGGCCATGGTGCAGCGGCGCGGCGCGGTCATCGGCGGCGAGGCGGCGGAACTGGGCCGGATGGCGGGCGAGCAGGAGGTGGCGCTGCGCACGCTGGTCTCCGGCGGGCTGCTGCCGGCGCCGCGGGTGTCGGCGGACGCCGCCGCGGGGGCGCTCGTGACGGCCGTCGACGAGCCCGACGGACCGGACGGGCCCGGCGAGAACGGCACCGTCGACCTGCGCTCGCTGCTCGCCCCGTACGCCGGCGCCAGGGTCAGCCTCGCCGAGCCGGGCGCGCCGGTGTCGCTGGCGCCCGCGGCCGCGCGGGAACTGGCCGCGGCCGTCGGCGCGGCCCTGGACAACGTCCGCCGGCACGCCGGGGAGCACGCGCGCGCGTGGATCCTCGTCGAGGACGAGCCCGGCGAGGTCGTGGTGACCGTACGGGACGACGGGCCCGGCATCCCCGAGGGGCGGCTCGCCCAGGCGGAGGGGGAGGGCCGGCTCGGCGTGGCCCTGTCGATCCGGGGCCGGCTGCGCGACCTCGGCGGCTCCGCCGAGGTGATCTCGGTGCCCGGGCAGGGCACGGAGGTGGAGCTCACGGTGCCGAAGCACGCGAAGGGCGCGAAGGGCGCGAAGGACGCGAAGGACGCGAAGGACCCACGGGGGAAGGCGGAACAGCGATGAGTGAACAGCAGGACGCGATCAGAGTCATGGTGGTCGACGACCACCCCATGTGGCGCGACGCCGTGGCCCGCGACCTGGCCGAGTCCGGCTTCGACGTGGTCGCCACCGCGGGCGACGGCGAGCAGGCCGTGCGCCGCGCCAAGGCCGCCGCGCCCGACGTCCTGGTGCTCGACCTCAACCTGCCGGCCAAGCCGGGCGTGCAGGTGTGCAAGGAACTCGTGGGCCACGACCCGGCGCTGCGCGTGCTCGTGCTGTCCGCGAGCGGCGAGCACGCCGACGTGCTGGAGGCGGTGAAGTCGGGCGCGACCGGCTACCTGCTGAAGTCGGCGTCCACCGAGGAACTGCTGGACGCGGTGCGCCGCACGGCCGTCGGCGACCCGGTGTTCACGCCCGGCCTGGCCGGCCTGGTCCTCGGCGAGTACCGGCGCCTGGCCGCCGATCCCGCGCCCGCCGCGGACCCCGGCCGGCCGGACGCCCCACGCCTGACCGACCGCGAGACCGAGGTGCTGCGGCTGGTCGCCAAGGGCCTGAGCTACAAGCAGATAGCCGAACGCCTCGTCATCTCCCACCGCACCGTGCAGAACCACGTCCAGAACACCCTGGGCAAGCTCCAGCTGCACAACCGGGTGGAACTGGTCCGCTATGCGATCGAACGGGGGCTGGACGACGAGTGAACCGGCCTCCGCGAGCCGGGCGACGCCGATAGCGTGGAGCCACGAGAAACGGAAGCTGGGGCGAAGGGACGGGGAGATCCATGCGTGTCGGAGTGCTCACCGGAGGCCGTGACTGTCCGGGCCTGAACGCCGTGGTGCGGGCCGTCGTCCGCAAGGGCGTGCAGGAGTACGGCTACGACTTCGTCGGCTTCGTGGACGGCTGGCGCGGCCCCCTCGAAGGGGACACCGTCACCCTCGACATCACCGCCGTGCGCGGCACCCTGCCCCGCGGCGGCACCCTCCTCGGCACCTCGCGCACCCACCCCCTGGAGCACCCGGACGGCGTCCGCCGCATCCGGGACAACCTCGCCAAGCTCGAGGTGGAGGCCCTCATCACGATCGGCGGCCGGGACACCCTCGGCACGGCGGCCGTCCTCGCCCAGGACCACGGGCTGCCCTGCGTCGCCGTGCCCAAGACCATCGACAACGACCTGCACGGCACCGACCGCACGGTCGGCTTCGACACCGCCGTCGGGGTCGCGACCGCGGCCATCGACCGGCTGCACACCACCGCCGAGTCCCACAAGCGAGTGCTCGTGGTGGAGGTGATGGGCGGCGAGACCGGCTGGATCGCCGTGCACTCCGGCCTGGCCGGCGGCGCCAACGCCATCCTGATCCCCGAGCAGCCCTTCGACGTGGACCAGGTGTGCGCCTGGGTCACCTCCCGCTTCCGCGCGTCGTACGCGCCGATCGTGGTGGTCGCCGACGGCGCCGCCCCCCGGGACGGCAAGCCGGTGCTCACGCCGGTGGCGGGCCCCGCCTCCGGCGTGCGGCTGTCCGGCGTGGGGGAGTGGCTGGCCCAGGAGATCGAGCACCGCACCGGCAAGGAGGCCCGCACCACGGTCCTCGGCCACGTCCAGCGCGGCGGATCACCCAGCCCCTTCGACCGCTGGCTGGCCACCCGGTTCGGCCTGCACGCCGTGGACGCCGTCCACGACGGCGACTTCGGCACGATGGTGGCCCTGCGCGGCACGGACATCGTCCGCGTCCCGATCACCGCGGCGGCGGCCGGCCCGAAGACGGTCGACCCGGCGCTGTACGACGAGGTCAGCGTGTTCTTCGGCTGACCACCGGAACCGGATCCGGCATATACGCCGGGCATATATTCGGTGGGGTGCCCCCGGCAGAGGGGCGCCCCAGCAGAACGGAGAAGTCGTGGAGATTCTCGCCTTCGGCGTCCAGGCGGACGAGAAGCCCCTGATCGAGCAGGCCTTCCGGGGCCACCACGAGGTCCGCTGCCTGGACGTCTTCCTCAACCAGGACACCGCCCCCATCGCCTCCGGGTACGAGATCATCTGCACCAGCGTCAACTGCGCCCTGGACAACCACGTGCTGCAGACCCTGGCGGTCGGCGGGACGCAGATGATCGCCCAGCGCTCCACCGGCTTCAACAACATCGACCTCCCGGTCGCCGAACGCCTCGCCATGACGGTCGCCCGGGTGTCGTACTACTCGCCGTACTCCGTGGCCGAGTTCGCCTGGACGCTCGCCATGGCCGTCAACCGCCGCATCGTCCGCGCCTCCATCCGCACCCGCGACTTCGACTTCCGCCTCAACGGGCTGATGGGCCGCGACATGCACGGCCGCACCGCGGGCGTCCTCGGCACCGGCAAGATCGGCGAGGCGTTCGCCCGGATCGCCCACGGTTTCGGCATGCGGCTGCTCGGCTGGGACGTCGCCGAGAACCCGGCCTGCGTCGAACTCGGCATGGAGTACGTCTCCAAGGAGCGCCTCCTCGCCGAGTCCGACCTGATCACCCTGCACGTGCCGCTGATGCCCGCGACCCAGCACCTGATCGACGCCGACGCGCTGAAGACGATGAAGGACGACGCGATCCTGGTCAACTCCAGCCGCGGCGGCCTCATAGACACCGCCGCCCTCGTCGCCGAGCTGCGCGAGGGCCGCTTCACCGGCGTCGGCCTCGACGTGTACGAGGCGGAGGCGGGCCTGTTCTTCCTCGACAAGTCCCTCCAGGCCATCGAGGACGACACCCTGGCCCGCCTGGTCACCTTCCCCAACGTCCTGGTCACCTCCCACCAGGCGTACTACACCGTGGACGCCGTCCGGCAGATCATCGACGCCACGGTGCGCAACGTCCTGGACTACACGGAGGGCCGCCGCTCCGAGAACGTGCTGGTGCCGCGCAGCTGACCCATCAGCCGGCCGACGACGGCCGCGCCGTCGAGGGTGAGGACGGACTCGGGGTGGAACTGCACGCCGGCGAAGCCGGGCCCGCGCAGGGCGTGCACCTCCCCGCCCGCGGTCCGCGACACCTCCACGCCGTGCGCGGCCAGCTCCTCGGCCGCCTCGTCGTCGCAGCGCGCCACGAAGCTGTTGTAGAAGCCGACGGTCTCGCTGCGCCCGAACAGGTCGATCGTCGTCTGCGCCCCCTGGTACGGCACCTCCTTGCGTACGATCTCCAGCCCCAGCTCGGCCGCGATCAGCTCGTGCCCGAGACAGACGCCGAGCACGCCGTGCCGGTGGTCGCGCACCACCCGCGCGGTCAGGTCCCGCAGGAAGCGCATCTTGGGGTCGGCCAGGTCGGACGGGTCGCCGGGGCCGGGGCCCAGCACGACCGGCCCAGGATGCGCGAGCACCGCCTCCCGCAGGCCGGGCTCGTCGTAACGCCGGACGGTGACCTCCAGCCCACCGGAGCGCAGCACGTGGGCGAGCATCGCCGTGAAGGTGTCCTCCCCGTCGAC
Organism: Streptomyces sp. NPDC020996; assembly: GCF_040641355.1. NCBI lineage: Bacteria > Bacillati > Actinomycetota > Actinomycetes > Kitasatosporales > Streptomycetaceae > Streptomyces > Streptomyces sp. NPDC020996. The sequence goes on along the minus strand of NZ_JBFADM010000005.1, from coordinate 211,605 downwards.
GACCAGGGCGTGGCCCTCGAGCTCGTCCGACCGCTCCTGCATCCGCAGCCAGAACGGCGCCAGCGACGCGCGGCGTCCGTCCAGCGCCGCCCGCACCCGGGGGTCGTCGGCCAGCCGGGGGCGGGTGCGCTCCGACCGGGGCCGGGGCGGCCGTACGCCGAGGGCCGCCAGCACGCCCGCGGCCTTCGCGTGCGTCTCCGCGACCTCACCCGCCGGGTCCGACCCGCGCACGAGCGTGGCGCCTACCGGCACCCGCAGCCGCCCCTCGGCGTCGATGTCGGCGGTGCGGATCAGGATGGGGGAGTCGAGGGTCTGGGCGCCGCCGGAGTCCCGGCCGAGCAGGGCCAGCGCGCCGGCGTAGTAGCCGCGCCCGCCTGCCTCGTGGCGCTCGATGACCCGGCAGGCGTTCTGCACGGGCGAGCCGGTGACCGTCGCCGCGAACATGGTCTCCCGCAGCACCTCCCGGACGTCCAGCGAGGACTTCCCGCGCAGCTCGTACTCGGTGTGCGCGAGGTGCGCCATCTCCTTCAGCCGTGGCCCGACGACGACCCCGCCCCGGTCGCCGACGGTGCACATCATCTTCAGTTCCTCGTCGACGACCATCGACAGCTCCTCGATCTCCTTGCCGTCGGCGAGGAAGCCGAGCAGGTGCTCGGGGGAGGGGCCCTCGGCCGGATACCGGTAGGTCCCGCTGATCGGGTTCATGACGACGGTGCCGCCGGACATCCGCACGTGCACCTCGGGACTCGCGCCGACCAGCGTCCGGTCCCCGGTGCACACGACGAACGTCCAGTACGCGCCGCGCTCCCCCTCCAGCAGGCGCCGGAACAGGGCGAGGGCGTCATCCCGGCGGAAGCCCGGGATCTCGCCCTGGTACGTCCGCCGGATCACGAAGTTCGCGCCCTCGCCGCGCCCGATCTCCTCACGGAGGACACGCCCGACGATCCGCGCGTACTCCTCGTCCGGCACGTCGAAGCCGCCGCCGCGGACCTCGACGTCGTGGGCGGGGAGCTGGGCGAGCGCGGCCTCCAGCGGCAGGACGTGCGTCTCCTCGGGCCTGAGCACCGCCAGCGGGGTGCCGTCGTCGCGGACGTCGAAGCCGCGCTCGCGGATCTGCCGGAACGGCACGAGCGCGAGGCCCTCGTCGGGGAGGTCGGCGAGGCGGTCGTGCACCGTGACCGGGCCGAGCAGCAGCTCGACGACGTCCTGGTCGTGGCCGGGGGTGCGGCGGCGCAGCAGGGCGAACGGGCGGGGGTCGTGCAGCAGGTCCGTCAGGTTCATGGGTCCGTGTCCTGTCCTTCTCGGTCTCGATCGACGGAGAGGAACGGCCCGGAAAACGCGGAAGGCCGCCCCTCGGGCGGCCTTCGCGAAGTCTGTGCGTACGCGCAGTCAGTGGGCCGCCGGATGAGCGGTCCACCACCAGTTCTGGGTCGAAAGCGCGAACATGCCAGGCACCCTACCGCACCGGCGGGCGGCCCGTCCGGCCATTGATCGCTCCGTCTCACCAGGCGAACCGGAGACAAACCACGCGACACGACCCCGTAGTGTTTACAGGGTGACCGTGAACGCTAAGACCAGCGCGAGTGCTGGCAACACCTGGCGAGACCTGCCCGCGGCGCAGCAGCCCGAGTACCCCGACACCGAGGCTCTGCGCGCAGTGATCGCGGACCTCGAGTCGTATCCGCCGCTCGTCTTCGCGGGCGAGTGCGACCAGCTGCGCGCCCGGATGGCGGCCGTCGCCAAGGGAGAGGCGTTCCTCCTCCAGGGCGGCGACTGCGCCGAGGCCTTCGACGCGGTGTCCGCCGACCAGATCCGCAACAAACTCAAGACGCTGCTCCAGATGGGTGCAGTTCTCACGTACGCGGCCTCCGTGCCGGTCGTGAAGGTGGGCCGCATCGCCGGCCAGTACTCCAAGCCGCGCTCCAAGCCGGTCGAGACGCGCGACGGCGTGACGCTCCCCAGCTACCGGGGCGACTCCGTCAACGGTTTCGAGTTCACCGAGGCAGCCCGCATCCCCGACCCCGAGCGCCTGAAGCGGATGTACAACGCCTCCGCCTCCACGCTCAACCTGGTGCGCGCCTTCACCACCGGCGGCTACGCCGACCTGCGCCAGGTGCACGCCTGGAACCAGGACTTCGTGAAGTCCTCCCCCTCCGGCCAGCGCTACGAGCAGCTGGCCCGCGAGATCGACAACGCGCTGAACTTCATGCATGCCTGCGGCGCGGACCCGGAGGAGTTCAAGACCGTCGAGTTCTACTCCTCGCACGAGGCGCTGCTGCTGGACTACGAGTCGGCACTCACCCGCGTCGACTCGCGCACCGGGCACCTCTACGACGTCTCCGCGCACATGGTGTGGATCGGCGAGCGCACCCGGCAGCTGGACCACGCGCACATCGAGTTCGCCTCGAAGATCCGCAACCCGGTCGGCGTCAAGCTCGGCCCGAGCACGACGGCCGAGGAGGCGCTGCAGTACATCGAGCGCCTCGACCCGGACCGTGAGCCGGGCCGGCTGACCTTCATCGTCCGCATGGGCGCCGACAAGGTCCGCGACAAGCTCCCCGAGCTGGTCGAGAAGGTCACGGCGTCGGGCGCGACGGTGGCCTGGGTGACCGACCCGATGCACGGCAACACCTTCGAGGCGGCCTCCGGCCACAAGACGCGCCGTTTCGACGACGTGCTGGACGAGGTCAAGGGCTTCTTCGAGGTGCACAAGGCGCTGGGCACCCACCCGGGCGGCATCCACATGGAGCTCACCGGCGACGACGTCACCGAGTGCGTGGGCGGCGGCGACGAGATCTTCGTCGACGACCTGCACCAGCGCTACGAGACGGCCTGCGACCCGCGTCTGAACCGCAGCCAGTCGCTCGACCTGGCGTTCCTGGTCGCCGAGATGTACCGGGACCAGTGACCGCTCACCCCGTCACCGGGACATGAGGTGGGGCGCGGATCACATACGATCCGCGCCCCACTCCGCTTTCGCGGGCCGACCCCGACAGGTAAGGTTAGGTTAGCCTCACCGATCAACGGGGACGGCGTCATCTGGATCCGCTCGGGAAGTGAACCGCGTGTACGTCTGCAGTTGCTTCGGCATCACCGAACAGCAGGTCAAGCAGCACGCGGAGAGCGGCGCCTGCACGCCCCGCCGGATCGCCTCGGCCTGCAAGGCGGGCACCGACTGCGGTTCGTGCGTACGGCGCATCCAGGCCATCCTCGGGCGGGGTGCCGTCCCGGCGCGCGAGACGGCCGACCAGGGCGGACCGCTCCTCACCGGCCTCGACGAGGCGGCCTGACCGGCGCGGACGCCGCGGGTCGGTACACCCGGACGCCGCGGGTCGGTACGCCTAGCTCTCCGGCTGTTCGATCACCTGGGCGATGTAGAGCGCCTCGCCCAGCTTCTCCACCAGCTCCAGCTGGGTGTCGAGGTAGTCGATGTGGTGCTCCTCGTCCTCCAGGATCGATTCGAAGATGTTCGCGGACGTGACGTCGCCCTTCTCCCGCATCATCCTGATGCCGCGCTTGAGACGGTCGATCGCCTCGACCTCGATCTGCCGGTCGGCCTGGAACATCTCGGTGACGGTCTGGCCCACCCGGACGTGGAAGAGCCGCTGGTAGTTGGGCAGCCCCTCCAGCAGCAGGATCCGGTCGGTCAGCACCTCGGCGTGCTTCATCTCGTCGAACGACTCGTGCCGGGTGTACTTCGCGAGCTTGGTCCAGCCGAAGTTCTCCTGCATCTTCGAGTGCAGGAAGTACTGGTTGATCGCGGTCAGCTCACCGGTGAGCTGCTCGTTGAGGAATTCGATGACCTCGGGGTCGCCCTGCATCGCGAAGGCTCCTTCCAAGCCGGGGGTCAGGCGGAATGCGCCGCATGATTGCACCGGCGGCGAAGATCGTCCAGTAAGTCTGCGCTTACCACGTAGGTGCATACTTGGTGCCACTTGCCCGAATTTGAGTGGGGCCCGTCAGGTGCAGCGTCCCCGGTCTGTCAGGATGGAGTCATGGGTCAGCCGGTGGAGCGCGAGTCGGGAGAGCGCGATTCAGGAGGAGCGGCACAGCCCGAGCTACCGCCCGGACAGCGCCTCCAGCGCGGCTGGCCGGTCACGCACTACGGGCCGGTCCCGAAGTTCCGCCCCGAGCGCTGGGAGTTCCGGGTCTTCGGCGCCACCGCGGGCGGCGAGAAGCACTGCTGGAGCCACGAGGAGTTCACCGCGCTGCCGTACACGACCGTCGTGGCGGACCTGCACTGCGTCACGCGGTTCAGCATGCTCGGCGCCGAATGGGGCGGGATCCCGGCGCGCACGATCCTCGAGATCGCCCCTCCGGCGCCGGCCGTCACCCATGTGATGGTGTGGGCCGAGTACGGCTTCAGTGCGAACCTGCGCCTGTCGGACTTCGCGTCCGAGCGGACCGTCTTCGCCACCCACAAGGACGGTGAGCTGCTGACCGCCGAGCACGGCTTCCCGCTGCGCCTGATCGTCCCCCACCTGTACGCCTGGAAGGGCCCCAAATGGGTGCGCGGTGTGGAGTACATGACCACCGACCGCCGGGGCTTCTGGGAGGAGCGCGGCTACCACAACATCGGCGACCCGTGGAAGGAGCAGCGCTACTCCTACCAGGAGGAGCCCGGGGAGGGTCCCGAGCTCTGACTCCCGGCGTCCGCCGTCAGTGATGGTGGGCGTGCACCACCGCGTGACCCTTGCCGCGGCCGATCATCCACTTGTTGACGGGTGTCGTGACCACGAAGGCGATCACCAGGGACAGGGCGAGGGAGATCCAGAACAGCGCGTCGGCGAGTTCCGCGTCCATCGCATTCGGCCACAGCACGATCACGCCGTTGTCGATGAGTTCCATCACGGCGATCGACACGGTGTCCGCGGCCAGCGCCACCCGCAGGGCCGCCCGGAAGCCGAGGCCCGCCCGCAGTACCCCGCGCAGGGTGAGCGAGTAGCCGAAGAAGAAGGCAAGCACGACCGCCAGTACGGTCGTCGGGGCGTTGCCCCAGCCGAGCGCGGTGCCGATCACCATGCCGAGCACCTCGCCGATGGCGCACCCGGTCAGGCAGTGCAGGGTGGCCTGCGCGGCCATGGCCCAGCCGGCGGGGGAGCGGCCGTGGTCCGCGTGCGCCGCGTGGTCGTGCGCCGTGTGGTCGTGTGCCGTGTGGTCGTGCGCTGCGGGGTGGTGTGCCGTGCTCTGAAGCGCTGTGTGCTGATGTGCCGTGTGCTGGTGCGCTGTGTGCTGATGTGCCGCCGTCGCGTGCGCCTCGTGCGCCTCGTGCGCGTCGTGGTCCATGGGTGGCCCCCAATGCCGGGTGACGGTTTCTGTACCGGACAGGAACCAGATACCCCCGGGGGGTATTCCCATGCTTCAGGAGTCGCGGAGTTTCTTCAGCCGCTCCACGTCCGCCGCGTGTCCCTCCTTGCCGCCGGGCGTCTCGATGACCAACGGCACGCCCGCGGTCGCGGGGTGGGTCATCAGCGCGCGGAAGGGGTCCTCGCCGATGTGGCCGGCGCCGATGTTCGCGTGCCGGTCCTTGTGGGCGCCCGCCACGTCCTTGGAGTCGTTGGCGTGGATCAGCTTCAGCCGGCCCTCGCCGACGGTCTCCACCAGCAGGTCCAGCGTCCGGTGCATGCCGTCGGGACCGGTCAGGTCGTGGCCCGCCGCGAAGACGTGGCAGGTGTCCAGGCAGACGCCCAGCTTCGGATGGGAGTCCAGCGCCTCGAAGTACGGCGCGAAGTCCGCCGTCCGCGAGCACAGGGAGGCGCCCTGTCCCGCGGTCGACTCCAGCAGCAGGTACGGATCGTCGTCGTGGGTCAGCTCGTCGAGCAGCGGCAGCAGGCGCTCGCGCACCTGCGCCAGGGCCACGGCCCGCTCCCGGCCGCCGGTCGCGCTGCCGGTGTGCACCACCACGCCGAGCGCGCCTATCTCCCGCCCGCGCCGCAGGGAGTGCCGCAGCGACCGCACCGAGTGGTCCACCGTCGCCTCGGTGTGCGAGCCGAAGTTGATCAGATACGGGGCATGGACGTACGCCGGGATCGACCGCGCCGCGCACGCCGCACGGAACTCCTCGTCCTGCCGCGGATTGCCGGCGGGCGTGGCCCAGCCGCGCGGGTTGGCGACGAAGACCTGCACGGCCTCGGCCCCGAGGTCGCGGGCGTAGGCGAGCCCGACGGAGTTCAGGCCGCCGGCCACCGGGACGTGGCTGCCGACGGGGTTGCGGGCGGGACCGGGGTGCTGGCTGTTCACCCGTTCAGGGTGCCACGCCGCCGGTCCCGCGCCGTCACCGGATGTCGATCACCGGATGTCGATCACCGGATCTCGATGGTGATCGTCGATCCCTTGGGCGCCTTCTCGCCGCCCGCCACGGACTGGCCCTTGACCGTGTCGCCGAACAGGCCCAGCAGCCCGCGGTCCTCCTCGACCTTGAAGCCGGCCGCCTCGAGCGTCTTCGTCGCGTCGTCGACGCTGTCGCCGGTCACGTCCGGGACCTCCACCATCTCCGGGCCCTTGGAGACGGTGAGCGTCACCGTGTCGCCCTCGGCGAGCTGCTTGCCGCTCGCCGGTGTCTGCGCGGCGACCTTCCCCTTGTCGTACTCGGAGTTGACCTGCGTGGCCGCGACCTTCACCTTCAGGCCCGCGGCCGCCAGGTCCGCCTTCGCCTTCGCCAGGTCCTCGCCGGTGACGTCCGGGACGTCGACCGGGCTGCCCTTGCTGACGGTCAGCGCGATCGCCGAGCCCGCGTGCCGGCTGGTGCCCGCCTCCGGGTCCGTGGAGATCACGAAGCCCTTGGGAAGGCTGTCGCTGAACGCGCTGGTGACCATGCCCGGCTCCAGCCCCTCGGCCTTCAGCCGGGCCTTCGCCCTGTCGAGCCGGTCGCCCTGCAGGTCGGGCACCCGCACCAGCTCCGGGCCGTCGGAGATGGTGAGCGACACCGAGGCGTTGTCCCGGACACGGGCGCCGGGCGCGGGGTCCGAACTGATCACCGTGCCCCGCTTCACGGTGTCGCTGTAGGCGTGGCTGACCTTCCCGAGGTCGAGGCCGGCCTGCTGCAACTGCTGGGTGGCCTGCGTCTGGGTCTTCGCCAGCACCGCCGGGACCCTGGTGAACTGGCCGGAGTTGATGTACCAGACGCCCGCGGTGACGCCGAGCACCAGCAGCACGGCCGCGACGACCATGAGCGGGCCGCGCGTCAGGAGCCCCGGGCGGCGCCGCGGCGGCAGGGGCGGCGGCGACTGAAGCCGGCTGGTGTGCTGCACGGGCCCGGCGGGATCCGCGCCGTTCCCGCCGGCCGGGAGCGGCCACGGCGGGGGTGGTCCCCCGGCGAGGCCGGGTGCGGGGGAGGTCAGCGGGCGCGGGATGACGCTCGTACGATCGTCGGAGATGTCGCGGTCCTCCGGGCCGAGGGCCCCCGGCGGGACGGCGTCCAGCTGGTCCGCGCTCAGCGCGTCGCGCGCCTGACGGGCCAGCGCGAGCAGCGCCACCGCGTCGTGCGGCCGGACGTCGGGGGTGCGGGCGGTGGCCGAGGCGACCAGCTGGTCCAGCGCGTACGGCAGCCCCGGCACGGCGGCGGACGGCGGCGGGACGTCCTCGTGGATGTGCTTGTACAGCACGGTGGCCGTGGAGTCGCCGGCGTGCGGACGGTCACCGGTCAGCATCTCGTACAGGACGACACCGCACGCGTACACGTCGACCCGGGTGTCTGCGGTGCCGTGCTCGATCTGCTCCGGCGCGAGATAGGAGGCGGTGCCGAGCACGGTGCCGTTCGTGCTGGTGATCGTGTCCACGGCGCGCACCAGGCCGAAGTCGGCGACCTTGACCCGGCCGTCGTCCGCGATCAGCACGTTCTCCGGCTTCATGTCCCGGTGCACGAACCCGGCGCGGTGCGCGGCGCCGAGCGCGGCCAGCACCGGCTCCAGGATGTCCAGCGCGGCGCGCGGCTGCAGCGCCCCGCGCTCGCGCAGCACGTCACGCAGGGTGCAGCCGGGCACGTACTCCATGGCGAGGTAGACGTACGACCCGTCGGCGCCCTGGTCGAAGACCTGCACGACGTTCGGGTGCGCGAGCCGTGCGACCGACTTCGCCTCCCGGATGAACCGCTCGACGAAGGAGCCGTCGGCCGCGAGCGTCGGGTGCATCACCTTGAGCGCGAGCACGCGGTCGAGGCGGGTGTCCAGGGCCCGGTAGACCGTGGCCATCCCGCCGACCGCGATCCGCGCGTCCACGCGGTAGCGCCCGTCGAGCACCTGCCCGACCAATGGGTCCTGAAGGGTCGTATCCACGCAGGTGAGTGTACGAGCCGCAACCGACACGGCCGCCAATTCGCCCGATCCGGGGACGGAATGCAGCAGACCTGTGACTGTTGTGCGACGAGAACGTCGGGGGTGCCGAGCGCGCGGGGTGTTCAGAACGCGGGGCGCTCGGGATCCAGGCGGGCGCGTCCCCCGGTGGGAGAGGACGCCTCGGCGAAGTGGCGTCGCGGGATGCGTCCCGCCCGGTACGCCAGGCGTCCCGCCTCCACCGCGTGCCGCATCGCCTCCGCCATCAGCCGCGGCTGGTGCGCCCGGGTCACCGCCGAGGCGAGCATCACGCCCGCGCACCCCAGCTCCATCGCCAGCGCCGCGTCCGAGGCGGTGCCGGCGCCCGCGTCCAGGATCACCGGCACGCGCGCGTGCTCGATGATCAGCTGGAAGTTGTGCGGGTTGCGGATGCCGAGCCCGGAGCCGATCGGCGAGCCCAGCGGCATGATCGCCGCGCAGCCGGCGTCCTCCAGCTTCCGGGCGAGGACCGGGTCGTCGTTGGTGTACGGCAGCACGGTGAACCCGTCGTCGACCAGCGTCTCGGCCGCCTCCAGCAGCTCGATCGGGTCGGGCAGCAGGGTGCGCTCGTCGGCGATGACCTCCAGCTTGACCAGGCCGGTGCCGAGCGCCTCGCGCGCGAGGCGGGCGGTGAGGACGGCCTCCCGGGCGGTGAAGCAGCCCGCCGTGTTCGGCAGCACCCGGATGCCCAGCCGGGTGAGCACGGACAGCACCGAGCCGTGCACCGAGGGGTCCACGCGCCGCATGGCGACCGTCGTCAGCTCCGTGCCGGACGCCACCAGGGCGCTCTCCAGCACCTCCAGGCTGGGGGCGCCGCCGGTGCCCATGATCAGGCGGGACGTGAAGGACGTGCCGCCGAGGACGAAGGGGTCGTCGGCCATGGGTCAGCCTCCTTGGACGGCGGTGAGGACCTCGACGCGGTCCCCCTCGGCGAGGGGGGTCGAGGGCCACTGCGCGCGCGGGACGACGGTTTCGTTGAGGGCGGCGGCCACCCCGGAGGACGCCGGGGTGAGCGCCCTGACCACGGTGTCGAGAGCGGTTCCGGGAGCGATCTCGCGGGGCTCGCCGTTGACGGAGATGTTCATGCCGGCTGCTCCGTGCGGGCGAACCGCCGCGGGGTGAAGGGGCGTGCCTCCTCGGGGAGTTCGCCGGTGGTCAGGACGTGCGCCATGGCGTCGCCGGTGACCGGTGCGAGCAGCACGCCGTTGCGGTGGTGCCCGGTGGCCAGCAGCAGCCCGGGCAGCCCGCTCGGGCCGAGCAGCGGCGCGTTGTCGGGGGAGCCGGGGCGCAGCCCGGCCCGGGTCTCGGTCAGCGGCAGCTCGGTGATGCCGGGGACCAGCTCGTGGGCGTCGCGCAGCAGCTCGTACACCCCGCCCGCGGTGACCGTGGTGTCCCAGCCCAGTTCCTCGCTGGTCGCGCCGACCACCAGCTCGCCGTTCTCGCGCGGCACCAGGTAGACGTGGCTGCCGCGCACCATGGCCCGGACGGTACGGCTGAGGAAGGGCGCGTACCGCTGCGGCACGCTCAGCCGCAGCACCTGCCCCTTGACCGGCCGCACCGGCGGCAGCACGTCGTCCGGGACGCCCGCGAGCCGTCCGCTGAGGCTGCCGGCGGCCAGCACCACCCGGTCCGCGGCCAGCGCGGTGCCGTCCGCCGCGGTGACGCCGACGGCCCGGTCCCCGGCGCGGTCGAGCCGTTCGGCCCACACCCGGTGGAAGACCACGCCGGCCAGCTCGCAGGCGGCCACCAGCGCGCGGGTCAGCCGCCGCGGGTCGATCTGGTGGTCGCCGTCGACCCGGAGGCCGCCGCGCACGCCCGGCGCGAGCATCGGCTCCAGACGCCGGCACTCGCGCCCCGACAGCCATTCCGACCCCAGGCCGGACTGCTGCTGCAGGGCGTGCAGTTCGCGCAGGTGGGCGCGGTCGTCGGCGTCCAGCGCGACGGCGAGCGTGCCGCACCGGCGGTAGCCGAGGTCGTGGCCCGTGAGGTCGGCGAGCTCGGCCGCGAAGTCCGGGTAGCGGCGGGCCGAGGCGAGGTTGAGGCCGAGCAGGGTCTGCTCGCCGTGGTGCAGTTCGGTGACCGCGGCCAGCATGCCGGCCGCCACCTGGGCGGCCCCGCCGCCCGGTTCCGGGTCCACCACGGCGGTGGCGAAGCCGCGCTGCGCGGCGCGCCAGGCCGTGACCAGGCCGATGATCCCGCCCCCGACGACGAGGACGTCTGACGTACGTGACGGCATGGGCGTCCAGCCCCTCCCTTCGCCGGCATGACCCGGATCAGGTTCGTACGGTCGGAGGCCGCCAGCCTCCCTCTCAGCCCGGTGCGTCCGGGCTCCCGCGAGTGCTTGTACGGTGGCCACCCTAGCCCGCGCCCCGTCGCCGTCGTAAGGGAGCCTTCCCCATGCCGCGCTCGCTGGACGGCCTCGTCCTCGCCCCGGTCGCCGACCAGGCCCCCGGCCAGGTGGGCACCCGGACCCGCTTCACCTACCACGAGGCCGACGGCGCGATCTGGGCCGAGTACGCGGGCGGCGACGTCGTACGCGGCCGTCTGGTGGGTACCCGGGAAGGTGACCGGCTCGACTTCCGCTACGTGCAGCTGAGGAACGACGGCACGACGTCCTCCGGGCACTGCGTGTCGACGGTCGTGGAGCTGCCGGACGGCCGGGTGCGCCTGGAGGAGACGTGGGAGTGGGAGTCCCGGCCGGGCGGCGGCACCAGTGTTGTGGAGCAGGTCACTGACGGGATCCGCGACTGACGTGACGTCAGGTGTCTATGGTGATCAGGTGAGCGAGCAGACGCAGGAACGGCAGACGCCCCCGCAGCGGCGAGTCGTCGTGGCCGGTGCGGGCATGGCCGGTGTGCAGACCGCGGTCGCCCTACGCGAGCAGGGCTTCGCCGGGCCGGTGACCCTCATCGGCGCCGAGCCCCACCAGCCTTACGACCGGCCGCCGTTGTCCAAGGCAGTCCTGCTCGGCAAGGCCGAGGGGTCCGCCTTCGACGTCGACTTCGAGGCGCTCGGGATCGAACTGCGGCTCGGGCGCGAGGTGCTGGGCGTCCGGGTCGGCGACCACGAACTGGACACTGCCGAGGGGCCGGTGCCGTACGACGTGCTGGTCCTCGCGACCGGTGCCGAGCCGGTGCTGCTGCCGCAGGCCGAGGGCGTGCCCGGCGTCCATCTGCTGCGCACCCTGGACGACGCCGAGCGGCTGCGGCCGGTGCTCGCCCGGCAGCACGACGTGGTGGTCGTCGGCGCGGGCTGGATCGGCGCGGAGTTCGCCACGGCGGCGCGCGAGGCGGGCTGCGCGGTGACCGTCGTGGAGGCCGCCGACCGGCCGCTCGCGGGCGCGCTGCCCGCCGAGGTGGCCGCCCCGATGGCGTCCTGGTACGCCGACGCGGGCGCCGTGCTGCGCACCCACGCGCGCGTGGCGCGTGTCGAGCCGGGCGAGGTCGTCCTCGAGGACGGCACCCGGCTGCCCGCGGGCGCCGTCGTGGTCGGCATCGGCGCGCGCCCCGCCACCCGCTGGCTGGCCGGCTCCGGCATCGTGCTCGGCGCGCACGGCGAGGTCGTCGCCGACGACGGTCTGCGCACCTCGGCGCCGGACGTCTACGCGGTCGGCGACTGCGCTTCCTTCCCCTCCCGCAGGTACGGGGAGCGCCTGCTGGTGCACCACTGGGACAACGCCCTGCAGGGCCCGCGCACCGTGGCCGCGAACATCATCGGGGAGGAGCCCGCCGTCTACGACCCGGTGCCGTACTTCTGGTCCGAGCAGTTCGGCCGGTTCGTGCAGTACGCCGGCCACCACGCGGGCGCCGACACGACCCTGTGGCGCGGCGACCCGTCCGGCCCGAGCTGGTCCGTCTGCTGGCTGCGCGACGGCCGCCTGGTGGCGCTGCTGGCGGTGGGCCGGCCCAGGGACCTGGCGCAGGGCAGGCGCCTGATCGAGGCGGGCACGCCGATGGACCCGGCCCTGCTGGCGGACGCGAGCAAGCCGCTGAAGGCCGCCACCGCGTAGCCGGGACGTGAGCGGACCGGGACCGGGACCATATGGCCGGACGGGAGCCGGGACACCTGGCCGGACGGGAGCCGGGACACCTGGTCGGACGGGAGCCGGGACCACCTGGTCGGACGGGCCTGGCTTCCGACTGTCGGTGCGGGATGGCAGGCTTGTTTCCGTGACCGAGATTGACGCAAAGATCGATGCTCTCGTCCCCGCCTGGCTCACCCTCCCCGACATCGCCGAAATGCTCGGCGTCGAGGTGACACGTGTGCGGCAGCTGGTCAAGGAGGGCCAGCTCATCGCCGTACGCCGTGGTGAGAACCGCGCGCTGCACGTCCCCGCCGCCTTCATCGACGGGGACAAGGTCGTCAAGGGCCTGACCGGCACCCTGACGCTCCTGCGGGACGACGGCTTCACGGACGAAGAGATGATCGAGTGGCTCTTCACCCCCGACCCGAGCCTGCCCGGCACCCCCGCGCAGGCTCTGAGCGAGAATCGCGGCACGGAGGTGAAGCGTCGCGCCCAGGCGCTCGCCGTCTGACCAGGACAGGCCGACCAGCAGACCTGCTGCCGGCAGGCCGACGAACAGGCCGAGCAGCAGGTCAGTCGGCAGACCTGCCGACAGGACGAACAGCAGGCTGAACACCGTCCGGCGTCCGGGCCGGGGCCGCACCGGGCCCCGGCGCGGCCCGGTGCGGCCGGACCCGGCCCGCCGGGCCCGTCCCGGCCCGCACGCCGCCGACAACGGGGGGACACCACCATGCCCGACACCGCCGCCACCGACGACGCCCGCGCGCACCTCGCCGACGCCCGCGTCTACCTCTGCACGGACGCCCGCCGGCGCCAGGGCGACCTGCCCGAGTTCCTGGACGCCGTCCTGGCCGGCGGCGTCGACATCGTCCAGCTCCGCGACAAGGGCATGGAGGCGGCGGAGGAGCTGCGGTGGCTGGAGCTGTTCGCCGACAAGTGCCGCGAGCACGGCAAGCTCCTCGCGGTCAACGACCGCGCCGACGTGGCCCACGCCGCCCGCGCCGCGCACCCCGCGGGCCCCTCGGTGCTCCACCTCGGCCAGGGCGACCTCCCGGTCCCCGCGGCCCGCGCGATCCTCGGGGACGACGTCCTCATCGGCCGCTCCACGCACGCGGAGGCCGAGGCGGAGGCCGCCGCCGTCCAGGAGGGCGTGGACTACTTCTGCACCGGCCCGTGCTGGCCCACCCCGACCAAGCCCGGCCGGCACGCGCCCGGCCTGGGTCTGGTGCGTCACACGGCGGGCCTCGGCACCGACCGCCCCTGGTTCGCCATCGGCGGCATCGACCTCGGCAACCTCGACGAGGTGCTCGACGCGGGCGCCCGCCGCGTCGTGGTCGTCCGCGCGATCACTCAGGCCGACGACCCGGGCGCGGCGGCGGCGGAGTTCGCCAAGCGGCTGCGGCAGCTGTAGCGGCACCGGCCGACGGCCCGCGGGTCCCTGACGAGCGCGAGTCTGTCCAAGGAGTGGACAACAAGTCGGCAAATCGGGCAAATATCCCAGGTTTGGTTGGGTGGCCTGCGGCCCCTGGCTAACCTGCGAGTATGGCCCTCGGCACCGCATCCACCAGGTCGGACCACGCTCGCACCGTGCGCGACATGCTCGCCACGGGCAAGACGACGTACTCCTTCGAGTTCTACGCCCCGAAGACCCCGAAGGGCGAGCGCAACCTGTGGACCGCGCTGCGCCGCGTCGAGGCGGTGGCCCCCGACTTCGTCTCCGTCACCTACGGGGCGGGCGGTTCCACCCGCGCGGGCACGGTCAAGGCGACCGAGGCGATCGCCTCCGACACCACGCTGACGCCGATCGCCCACCTCACCGCCGTCGACCACTCGGTCGCCGACCTGCGCAACATCATCGGGCAGTACGCCGACGCCGGGATCCGGAACATGCTGGCCCTGCGCGGCGACCCGCCCGGCGACCCCATGGGCGAGTGGGTGCCGCACCCGCGGGGCCTGACCTACGCCGCCGAACTCGTCGAACTCATCAAGGCGTCCGGCGACTTCTGCGTGGGCGTCGCCGCCTTCCCGGCGATGCACCCGCGCTCCACCGAATGGGACACCGACGTCCGCCACTTCGTCGACAAGTGCCGCGCGGGCGCGGACTACGCGATCACGCAGATGTTCTTCGATCCGGAGGACTACCTCCGGCTGCGCGACAAGGTTGCCGCCGCCGGCTGCGAGACCCCGATCATCCCCGAGGTCATGCCGATCGGCAGCGTCAGGACGCTGGAGCGCATCCCGTCACTGACCAACGCCGCGTTCCCGGACGCCCTGAAAGAGCGGATCCTCGCAGCGAAGGACGATCCCGCCGCTGTACGCTCCATGGGGATCGAATTCGCCACGGAGTTCTGCGCACGGCTGCTGGCCGAGGGAGTGCCCGGACTGCACTTCATCACGCTCAACAACTCCACGGCGACGCTGGAAATCTACGAGAACCTGGGCCTGCACCACCCCCCGCGGGCCTAGACCGGCCGCACGGGTGTACGACACACTCGTAGCGGCGACTGGGAGAGGGGCGTACATGGGCTATACGGTCCTCTACATCGCGTTCGGCATCGTCGCGCTGTGGCTGCTCGGTGAGGTGCTGCTGCAGTACAAGGCGCGCCTGCGCTGGAGGCTGATCGCGTTCGTCGGCTTCCTCGGCGTCGTGCTCGGGGTGATGATCCCGTCCGTCGTCGTCATCGGCCTGGGCGCGGCCGCCTTCGCGGTCGGACAGACCTACGTCACGCTGTCGTTCCGCCGCGGCTTCTCGTCCGGCTGGGCGGTCAAGCGCCCTGACGCGGACGCCGACGGCGGCGGCAGCAAGCGCCGCCGGGGCCGGGCGGACCGTCAGGACCCGACGCTGGAGGCCTCCGACCTGGACGCGGCCGACGGCGGGTACGGCTCCCATGCCGGGAGCGACCCCGCCTACGGCCAGGGCGACGACTACGACCGCGACGACGTCTTCACTCCGGTCCGCCAGTCCGAGCCCGCCGCCGCCGAGACCACCGCGGTGTACGAGCCGCAGCCCATGCCCGACGACACCGGCTCGTACGGCGTCTACGGCGACGACGGTTCGTACGCCGCCGGCGGCCAGTCCTTCGCCGCCTCCGGCCAGGCCCAGGACCAGTACGCGGCGGCCGACCAGGGCTACGCCTACGACGGCTACACGGGCTACGACCAGCAGCAGTACGGCTACGACGCCGGCGGCCAGCAGCAGTACGCCGCCTACTCCGACCCCTACATCGGCACCCAGACCTACGGCGCCGGCTACGACGCGGGTTACGACCAGTACGGACAGCAGGGCTACGGCCAGGACCAGTACGCCACCGGCGCCTACGACGGCGAGACCCCGGCCGGCGGCGTGTGGGTCCCGCAGCAGCGCACCGACGAGTCCTACGGCGGCGACCTCCCGCCGGAGCAGCCCTACCCCTACCAGGGCGACGGCCAGGGCCAGGGGCAGGGCAACGGCTACGACGAGCAGTACCGCTACTGACGAGCAGTACCGCTACTGAGGACGTCCCGGCGGCGGGCGGCCCGCACCGCGGGGCGCCCGCCGCCGTTCACTGCGAGCCGCGGAACTCCGGTCCCTCCACGATCAGTCCGGCCACCAGCGCGCCCGACATGCCCGAATGCGGGAGCCCCCCACCCGGATGCGACCAGCCGCCGACCCGGTACAGCCCCGGCAGCCGGGTGGTGTTGGCCGGGTGCAGGAAGCGGCCCTCGCCGGCGGCGAGCGCCGGAGCGGACACGGCTCCACCGGGGGCGCCGGTGGCCTCCTCGCCGTCGAGCGGAGTGCGCACCTCACGCCAGACCAGACGCTCGCGCAGCCCCGGAATCGCGGCCTCGGCCGCGGCGAGCACCAGGTCCGCAACGCGTTCGCGGGTCTCGGGGCGGCTCCAGTCGGCCCGCGCCGGCACCATCGCCGACACGACCGCCGACTCGTGGTCCGCGTCGGGGCGCAGGTCCGGGTCGTCCGGCCGCAGCACCGTCACCGTGGGCGGCACGGGCTCGTCGGGCCGCGCGTGCAGCCAGTCCAGTTCGGCCTCCCGGTCGGGGGCGTGTACGACCGTGCGGTGCGCCGCGCCGGCCTCGCGCGGCCCGCGCAGGGCCAGCAGCACCCCGAACCGCCCGGCGTGCGGCGCGGTGAGGCCGGCGGACACGTCGCCGGCGGCGTCCAGTTGACGCTCCGTCAGTGCGTGCAGCCGGGCGGGGTGCAGACCGGCGACCACGAAGTCCGCCTCGGCTACCGTTCCTCCCCCAGAGCCGAATGCCTGGGAGGTGCCCCCAGCGAGTTCCACGCCCGCCGCCCGGCCGTCCTTCTCCACGATCCCCGTGACCTCGGCGCCGAAGACGAACTCGACCCTCCGGGCCGTGCAGCGCTCGTACACCGCGCGCGCCAGCTCCCGCAGGCCGCCGCGCACGTACCAGGTGCCGAAGGCGTGCTCCAGGTACGGCAGCACGGCCGCGCTCGCCGGGGTGACGCGCGGGTCGAGCCCGAAGGCGAGGGCGTGGCTCTCCAGCAGCGCGGCCAGCCGCGGGTCGCGCAGCTCCCAGGCGCCGACCTCGGCGAGCGTGCCGGCCCGGCGGGTGCGCAGCAGCCGCTTGTGCGGGACGGCGGGATACGGTTCCCGCCCGGCCAGCACAGCCCAGTTCGGCCACAGCGGTTCCTCCAGCAGCGGGCGGCGCGTGCGGTCCCAGGCCTCGCGGGCGCGCACCAGGAAGTCGCCCCATCGTCCGCCCGCGCCCGCGCCGAGCGCCTCGTCCAGGGCGGCGACCACTCCCGCGCGCGAGGCGTTCGGCAGCGCGAACTCGGTGCCGTCGGCGAAGACGTGCCGTGAGGACGGGTCGACCTGGACCAGCTCGACGCACGCCTCCAGCGGCTCCTTGCCCGTCTTGACGAACAGGTCGCGCCAGACCGCGGGCAGCGGCAGCAGTCCGGGACCGGTGTCGAAGGCGAAGCCGTCCCGCTCGAAGCGGCCGACCCCTCCGCCGTAGGTCCCCGCCCGCTCGTACACCGTCACCCGGTGGCCCGCGACGGCCAGCCGGGCGGCGGCCGCCATCGCGCCCATCCCGGCGCCGATCACCGCAATCCGTCCCATGCCCGCGACTTTATCGACCGCCGCCGGCACCCCGGCCGCCGAGGTCGGCGCGGCGACCGGCCCGCCGGGCCCGGTCGTGGGGTGTGTGCGGAGCTGAGTACCCGTACCTAGAAGGGGAGATGAGTACGCGCGCGGATGGGGCCCGGCCCGCCGGGAAGAGAGAGTGGGGGCACGGAGACGGGCACGGCCGCGGCACCGGCGACACGGGGCGCCGGAACGCGGCGGCCCGCGATCCGCTCCTTCCGTCGGCCGGTGCCGGCGGGAGCGAGGCACGGGGGGACCCGGGGGAACGACCACAACGGGGGTCCGACGGGGGTCCGACGGGGGAACACAGGGGGAGCACGGGGGGAGCACGGGAAGGCGCCGGTCCGAGGCGGCCCGCGGGGGACGCGGCCACAGCGGACCGGCGCCTTCCCGTGTCATGTCCGGCGGGTCATGTCCGGTGTGTCATGTCCGGTGTGTCATGTGCGGTCGGTCACGTCCAGTGGCCGCTCACCCTGCCCTGCAGCAGCCTGGACAGCGACGCGTGGACGTCGTCCAGGGAGCGCTCCGGCTGGAACGACTGCCAGTCCAGCGCGGCCACCAGGACCATGCCGACCAGTGCGGCCGCGGTCAGCGGGACGTCGATCTCGTCGCTGAACTCGCCGCCCGCCACGCCCTCGCGCAGCACGTCCTCGATGACGGCGACCACCTGCTGCCGCACCACCATGAGGGTGGACTGCCAGGCGCGGTTGGTGCGCCACAGCTCGGCCACGTACAGCTGGGTGAAGGACGGGTAGCGGGCGATGAAGGCGAGCCCGGCGCGGATCATCGCGTCCAGGGCGTCGACCCTGCTGCCGCCGTCGCGCGCCGTCCGCTCGGCCGCTTCCTTCAGGGACGCGGTCAGCAGCCCCACGCCGTGCCGCAGCAGCTCCTCGAACAGGACGGACTTGCTCGCGAAGTTGTAGTAGACCGTGCCCTTCGCGACCCCGGCACGCTCGGCGATCTCGTCCACCGTGGTGGCGGAGAACCCCTGCTCGGCTATGAGCGTGACGGCCGCCTCGTAGAGCTTCTGGCGGGTGGCCTCGCGGCGCGTGCTGCCGCCCGTCGTGGCGCTGCTGCTTTCCATGGTCCCGATTCTCACAGGAACCGGGCGCGCGGCACTCCTCTTGCGGATCACAGGCTCAGCTCCGGGTGCAGCCGGGCGGGCGTCCACACCTGCCGGCGGCGCGCCGCCAGCGCGGTGAGGGCGAGGGAGCCCGCCGTGAAGACCACCAGCACGGCGCACGCCGTCCACACCGGCGCCAGGCCGCCGCCGGTGACGAGCCTTCTGAGCGCCTCGACGATGTAGCTCATCGGCAGGAAGGGGTGGATGACGTTGAAGAAGCCGGGGCTGGTCTGCACGGGGTAGGTGCCGCCCGCGGACGTCAGCTGCAGCATCAGCAGGGCGAGCACCAGGATGCGGCCCGCCGCGTCGAAGCGCGCGTTCAGCCACTGCACGATCGCCGCGAAGCACGCCGTCACCAGGAACAGGAAGCCCACCGTGCCGGCCGCCCGCGCCATCTGCAGGCCGATCGCCCAGTGCAGCACCGACATCAGGGCCGCGGTCTGCAGCACCCCGATCGCCACCACCGGCAGCCAGCCCGCGAACGCGATCCGCCAGGCCGAGGCGCCCGCGGCGAGCGCGCGCCGGTTCATCGGCGGGATCAGCATGTACGCCACCATCGAGCCCACCCACAGCGACAGCGGGATGAAGTACGGGGCGAAGCCGGTGCCGTAGTTGGGCGCCTTGTGCAGGTCCCGGGAGGCGAGCCGCACGGGATCGGCCATGACCTCGGTGCGCCGGTCGCGGTCCTTCTTGTCGTAGTCCGGGATCTTCGCGGCGCCGTCGTGCAGGCCGCCGGCGAGCTTGCCGGAGCCGTCGACGAGCTTGTACAGGCCGCCGTTCAGGGTCTCGGCGCCCGACTTCAGCGTGCCGATGCCCTTGTCGAGGTCCGCCGCGCCGCTGTCGGCCGTGCCGAGCCCCTTGTGCAGCATCTTCGCGCCGGCGGCGACCTGTCCGGCGCCCTCGTTCAGCTTGTCGATCTTCTTGACCGCGTCGTCGAGGTCCTCGGACAGGTGCGGGGCGCGGTCGGCGAGTGCCTGGGCCTGCTCCTGGAGGACGGCCAGCCGGGCGTCGAGCTTCTTCAGGTCGCCGTCCTGGTCGCCGACCAGCGTGTTCACGTCGTCGGCGACCGTCGCCACCTCCGCGGCCGCGTCCTTGGCCTTCTTCAGGTCGGTGCAGGCGGCGTCCGGCGGTACGGCGTCCTCGCAGCGCGCCGTGTAGACGCGGTCCAGCGTGCGGGAGGCCGTGCGGGCGCCCTTCGCGGCGGCCGGCGCCGTCTTCACCAGGGTGCCGAGGTGCTCGCGGACGATCTTCGCGGAGTCGGCGACGAGCTGGGCGGTGTCCCCGATGGTCTTCTCGTTGTCCTTCAGGAAGGGCCCCACCTCGGCGTCGACCGCGTCGACCTTGTCCGCGAGCGTCTGCGTGCCGTCCGCGACCTGCCGGGAGCCGTCCTGGAGGTCGCCCGCGCCCTTGTCGAGCTT
This sequence comes from Streptomyces sp. NPDC020996, assembly GCF_040641355.1. NCBI lineage: Bacteria > Bacillati > Actinomycetota > Actinomycetes > Kitasatosporales > Streptomycetaceae > Streptomyces > Streptomyces sp. NPDC020996. The sequence continues at coordinate 191,626 of NZ_JBFADM010000005.1, read as the reverse complement.
CTTCAGGCCCTTCGCCAGCCTGCCGCTGCCGTCCTTGGCGTCCTTCAGCCCGTCGGCGAGGGCCTTGGAGCCCTTCTCCGCCTTTTCGGTGCCGCTCTTGAGCTTGTCGGCCCCGTTCGCGGCCTTCACGGTTGCGCCGTGGATGTCGGAGAAGGAGACGAAGATCCGGTCCAGGTACGAGCGCGACGTCCTGGTGGACGCGGCCCGGCGGACCTCGCTGAAGACCGTCCGTGAGATCTGTCCGACGATGTAGTTGTTCGCGTCGTTCGTGCGCACCTGGAGCGCGCCCGTCTCGGGGGAGTCGCCTGCGCTGGAGGCGACGCGCCGGCTGAAGTCGGCCGGCATGGTCAGCGACAGGTAGTACGTGCCGTCCTCCACGCCCGCGCGTGCCCGGTCCGCGCTCACCTCGTGCCAGTCGAACGTCCTGCTCTCCCGCAGGCCCGCGGCGATGTCGTCGCCGGCCGTGATCCGCCTGCCGTCCACGGTGGCGCCCTCGTCGGCGTCGACGAGCGCCACGGGGATGCGGTCCAGCCGTCCGTAGGGGTCCCAGAACGACCACAGGTACAGGGCGCCGTACAGCAGCGGCAGCACCAGCAGCGCCACCAGGGCGGCCCGCGGCAGCCTGCCGCGGCCGAAGCGGCGCAGCTCAAGCGCGGCCAGTCTCGGCGAGCGCATCGGCCTCCTCCTTCCCGCGGGCGGCGGCGGATTCCCCGGTGGCCACGGTGACCGTGCCCCCGGCGTCCCCGGGCGCCTCGCTGCACACCGCCACCACCGTGGTGCCGGCCTCGGCGACCGACCTCAGCAGCGCCCACACCTGCGCCCGCTCGGCGTCCGAGAGCTTCAGGTCGGTGTCGTCGACGCCGAGCAGGCCCGGCCGGCCGATCAGCGCGAGGGCGACGGACAACCGCAGCGCCTCCAGGCGCTCCAGGTCCCGTACGGCGGTGCGGGTGCCCTTGGGCAGGGCCCCGGGGTCGAGACCGGCCGCCTCCAGCGCGGCGTCGATCCGCAGTCTGGCCCGCAGGGACCGTTCGCCACGCGGCTGCAGCAGCCCGCGCAGCGAGTCGCCGAACCGCCGCTGCAGCAGCGCCCGTTCGCCCAGGTGCTCGCCGACGGTCAGCGCCGGGTCGAGGTCGGTGACCCCGGCGACGTGCGCGAGCCCGCTGACCTGCCGCACGGCCGCCATCTGCTTCGGCAGCCGCCACTCGCCCACCAGGGCCGACCCCTCCGTGGGCTTCATCCTCCCGGCGAGCGTGAGCAGCAGGCATGTGCGGCCGGAACCCGACGGTCCCTCGACCGCGATCAGCGAGCCGGGCTCCGCCTGGAACGTGACGTCGCGGAAGGCCCAGCCGCGCGGGCCCCGGACCCCGAGGCCGTGGGCCGTGACTCCGAGGCCGCCGTCCGTGACTCCGGCGGCCGTGACTCCGCCGTCCGTTACTCCGGCGGCCGTGACTCCGGCGGCCGTGACTCCGGTTCCGGGCACGGTCTTCCCCCCTCCCCAATATTTGAACTGACTGGTCAGTGCAAAAACTAGCCCGAACTTCAGATCGATGCAAAAGCCCAGGTCGGAACGGATTGTCAGTGGCATACCGCACGATGGGCACATACGGCATCCCGTAGCAGGGCATGCCGTCCGTAGACGACAGGAGGTTCGTCATGGCCAGCTACCACGCAGCCGCCGCCCGTCGGCGCCGCGCCACCGGCCCTGCCCCCTCACTGACCGGACCGGCGAGCGACGTTCACCCCGTGCTGCGCCGGGCCACCGCCCCGCCCGCGGCCCTGGACCTGCTAGCCCAGGCCCGCGCCGGACTCGACGAGGCCGCCGTCCTGGAGACGCCGAACGAGCGCTATGCGACGGCGCATCTCGCCGCCCTGCGCACCGCCGCCGCGGTGCTCGCCGCCCGCGGACGCCCGGAGACCAGCGCCCGGCGCCGGGCCCGCATCCGGAGCGCCTGGGAAGTGCTCCCCGAGATCGCGCCCGAACTCGCCGAGTGGAGCGCGCTGTTCGCCTCCGGCGCCCGGCGCCGCGCGCTGGCCGAGGCCGGCATCCAGGGCGCGGCCAGCCGCCGGGACGCCGACGACCTGATACGCGACGTGGCGATGTTCCTGCGCCTCGTCGAGCGCATGCTCGTCCTGCAGCCCGTCCTGCCGCAGCCGCGCCAGGACGCCGACCGGCCGGAGCACGGCCCGGACGACCCCCACGACATGCCGGACGCGGGGTGAGCGGCCTGCACCGGTGCGCGGCGCGGCCGGGCACGCCACCGCGGTGACCAGGGACGGCGGACAGGCAATAGGGTGGAAGACGCCTGAGGCCTTACCGTCCCGCCACCCCGGGCCGGAAGGCAGCCCGTTCGCTCCGCCCCGCACAGGCGGTGCCGCGCCGAGGAGTCAACTGCCGTGTCGGACCCGATGCGCCCGCCCGTCTCCCACCAGCACGCCCACACCGCGTCGCTGCGCTCCGATCCCCCTCGGCCGCGTGCCTCGCTGCGTACCGCCGTGGTCTGGGAGGTCCTCCAGGACGCCCTGGACCGCCTGGTCAAGACCACCGGACGGCAGACGCTGGACGTCCTCGACACCGGAGGCGGCAGCGGCAGGTTCGCGGTGCCCGTCGCCCGCCTCGGCCACCAGGTCACCGTCGTGGACCCCAGCCCGAACGCCCTGTTCGCGCTGGAGCGCCGGGCCGCCGAGGCCGGCGTCGCCGACCGCGTCCGGGGCGTCCAGGGCGACGCCCACGGCCTGTTCGACGTGGTCGAGCGCGGCGGCTACGACGTGGTGCTGTGCCACGGCGTCCTGGAATACGTCGACGACCCGGCCGAGGGCCTGCGCAACGCGGTCGCCGCCCTGCGTTCCGATGGCGTCCTGAGCCTCCTCGCCGCCGGCCTCGGCGGCGCCGTCCTCGCCCGCGCCCTCGCGGGGCACTTCAAGGAGGCCAAGCAGGCCCTGGAGGACCCGGCCGGCCGGTGGGGCCAGGGCGACCCGATGCCGCGCCGCTTCACCGCCGGGCAGCTCACGGAGCTGGTCGAGGGCGCGGGCCTGCGGGTGGGCGCGGTGCACGGCGTGCGGGTCTTCGCCGACCTCGTGCCCGGGGTGCTCGTGGACACCGAGCCGGGTGCCCTGGAGGCCCTGCTGAAGCTGGAGGAGGCGGCGGCCGAACTGCCCGCCTTCCACTCCGTGGCCACGCAGCTGCACGTGCTGGGGGAGACGCGGGGGGCAGGCGAGGCCTGAGTGGCTGCGGTGCCGCGCCGCTGATCAGGGACTTGTGTGCGGATGGAGTACGCCACAGGCCACCCGATCGGGCGGGTAGCGCCGTATGATCGGAGGAGACCGCCCGGCATGACGGGTCGGCCGCTGGGGAATGGAAGACTCAGCGAGCCGGGACGTCCATGGCGGGTTCCGGTTGGCCAATTGGCGCAGAGGGGCGGGTTTCACGGGGGCGATTCCCTGCCTATCCTGAAGGGACCCCCCGGGTCGCCCCGGCGACTGCACGATGAGGAGGACTCCGTGCCGCTCTCGGAGCACGAGCAGCGCATGCTCGAGCAGATGGAGCGAGCGCTGTACGCCGAAGATCCCAAGTTCGCGTCGGCGCTCGAGGGAAGCGGGCTGCGTACGTACACCCGGCGGCGGGTCTACCAGGCGGTCGCGGGCTTCCTCGTAGGTATCGCGCTCCTCATGGCCGGAATGGTCGCGAAGCAGGTCTGGCTCAGTGTGGTGGGGTTCCTCGTCATGCTGGGCTGCGCCGTGCTCGCCGTGACCGGCTGGCGCAAGGCCCCCAAACCGGGCGAACACCCCGCCGGCGCGCCGCACGGGCGCCGTCAGGGCCGGCCGAAGCGCTCCATGATGGACCGCATAGAAGAGCGCTGGCAGCGGCGCCGCGACGAGCAGGGCCACTAGCCGCTTCCGGCCGACGCATCCCCAGACATCGCAGAGGGGGTGACCACCACGGTGGTCACCCCCTCACGCATACCCCGCCCCGCGCACACAGGCGCGGCATCACGCCGCCTACCGCCCGGTGCGAGCCTGCGACTCGGTGCCTGCGGTCGGGTGCCTGCGGTCGGGGGCCTGCAATCCCGTGATCGCGACCCGGCGCCCACTATGCGGATCCCGAAGGCCGGTGCGCTTCGGCCTCCTGCCCGCGATCTGCGTCCGCGGCCCGGGCGGCTGGTGGACCGACGCCCGCGACGCACCGCCCGCGGCTCGGTGCCTGTGGCCCGGCGGCGTGGCCGGGTGTCCGTGGCTGGCGCCAGTGGTCCGGCGTCCGTGACTGGCGCCAGTGGTCCCGCGTCGGCGGTCGGGCGCCTGCTGCCCGCGCCTGCGAGTCGGCGTCCGCGATGCGGCCCTTGCGGCTCGGTGCCTGTGGCCCGGCGTCCGCGATCCGGTGTCCGTGGCCCGGCGCCAGCGGCTCGGCGTCGGCGGTCGGGCGCCTTCCGGGCTGGCATCTGCGAACCGGCGCCTGCCGGGCCGGGGTCCGCCGGCCCGGGGCCTGCGGTCCGGCGGGCGCCGGCCTGCGGCTCGGTGTCCGTGGCCCGGTGTCTGCCGGACCGGAGCCTGCGGTGTGGCCGGTGTCTGCGAGTCGGGTCCGCCGGGGCGGTGGTCGGGGCGTTGGTGGTCAGTTGGTGTGCTGGCCTGAGGGGCGGTGGGGCAAGGTGGACCAGCGTTCGGCGGTGCGGGTCTTCAGGGCTGTCCATCGGTCGGCGAGTTCCCACAGGGCGCGGACGGCCGAGCGGGGTGCGATCACCGCCCGTACCCGCGTGGTGCGGCCGGCCCGGGAGCGCAGTGCCGCGCGCATGCGGCGGACGGCGTCGGGAAGGCCCGGCACGGCCTGCGGGCGGGGAGCGAACAGGACCTGCTCCACGGCGCCCGCGACCCGGTGCACCGACTCCGCCGCCACCGGGTCCAGCTGCCCGAGCCGTACGATCCGCGCGGCCGCCTTGCGCGGGGTCAGCGCGTCGTCCGGCACGATGCCGTAGTCCCAGGCCGTGTCGACGAGCTCGCGCCAGACGGCCAGCACCTGGCCCGCGGCCGCCTCCGCCACGTACCCGGCATCCGGCTCGACCCCGCCCGACGCGGCGTGCTGGGCGGACGCCAGCCGCACCGAGCGCCGTCGCAGCCGCCAGACCATGGGCAGCAGCGGCACGGCGACCGCCAGCAGGCCCAGCAGGGCCCAGCCGCCGATCTGGTACCAGGGCGGGCCGGCGTCGTCCTTCTGCGTCGGCCCCGCCGGCAACGCGCTGCTGCACGCCTCCAGCTTCTTGTCCTCCGCCCCGCAGCCGGCGCTCGCCGAAGGCTCCGCCGACGCGGACGCGCCCGCCGACTGCGAGGGCCGCGCCACGTCGGGGAGACTGTTGCCCGGCGTGTCCGTCTGCGTGTACGCGGGAGTCGAGCCCCGGCTCGGGGTCGGCTCGAAGCGGGTCCAGCCCACGCCCTCGAAGTACAGCTCGGGCCAGGCGTGGGCGTCCTTCAGCCCCACCGACACCGAGCCGTCCGCCTGCGGTGTCCCCGGCGCGAAGCCCACCGCGACCCGGGCCGGTATGCCGAGGCTGCGGGCCATCGCCGCCATCGCGAAGGAGAAGTGGACGCAGAAGCCCTGCCTGTCCTTCAGGAAGCGGGCGATCGCCTGCGGCCCGGTGCCGACCTGCACCCGGGTGTCGTAGTCGAAACCGCCGGTCACGGCGAAGTAGTCCTGGAGCCTGACCGCCTGCTCGTAGTGGCTCGCCGCACCGTCGGTGACCTCGCGGGCGGTCCGGGCGACCACCGCGGGCACGGAGTCCGGCAGCTTGGTGTACTCGCGCTTCAGCTCCGCGGACGGCTCGGGCGCTTCGGCGAGCTGCTGCGCCGTCGGCTCCACGTCCAGGCTCTTGACCAGGTAGGTCTTGCCCCGGGTGGTCTGGCCGTGGTCGCCGACCAGCGTCATGCCGACCGGTTCGTAGCGCCACCTGCCGTCGATCTCCACACCGCTGGGCGGGTAGGGCATCGGCAGCCAGTCCTGGGCGTACCAGTCGGCCGCCGTGATACGGGTCCGGATCTGCGTGCGCCGGACGTCCGCGCCGAGACCGGCCGGCGTCGGGAACTCGTCCGGCACACCCTCGATGTGCCGCTTGGCCGGCTTCCACGTGCTGCCGTCGAAATCGTCGAGGGAGACGATCCGCAGGTACAGGTTCGAGATGTCGTCGCTGTCGGTCTTCAGGGACAGGACCTGACGGTCCGAGTCCACGTTCAGGCTGTCGCGCAGCGACACCAGCGGGTTCACCGCGGAGATCGTGCCGCCGCTCCCGCTGCCTGCGCCGACCCCCGTGCCGGCGCCGTCCAGCAGACCGCCGTTCATCGCGGGCAGGGCCAGCGGCGCCGCGAGGGCGATGCCCAGCGCGACCGCGCCGATGCGCCGTCCGGTGCGGACCGGCGCCACCGCGCCGCTGTCCCGGCCGGGCGTGCGCGGCACGGTGGCGAAGACGCGGCCCCACTGCGAGAGCCGGTCCCGGCCCTCGGCAAGCAGCAGCATCAGGTAGCCCGCGGCGGCGACGAGGAACCACAGCCAGTCGGCGCCGCCGTCGGACAGACCCGCGGCGACCGAGTACAGCGCCAGCAGCGGCAGTCCGGCCGGGGCTGCGCTGCGGAACGTCACCGCCACGGTGTCCACCGCGAGGCCGATCACCAGGACCCCGCCGATCAGCATCAGCCGTATGCCGGCGGACGTCAGCGGGGCCGGGACGGCGTACCGCGCGATGTCGTCGGCGCCCTGCCGCAGCAGGTCGGCGAAGTGGCGGAAGGCCTCCGGACCCGGGACGAAGCCGGCCACGGCCTGCGCGCGCGCGAAGACCAGGGTCAGCAGCATCAGCGTCACCAGCGCCTGCGCCGCGATCGTCAGCGGCCGGGCCAGCGGCACCCGCCGGGTCGCCGCGCCCACGCCCGTCTGCACCGCCAGGAGGACGGCCGCCTGCAGGATCCAGGTGGCCGGGTCGACCAGGGGCAGCAGGGCGCACGACGCCATCAGCGTGGCCGCCCAGGCGCACAGCGCCAGTCGTGCCCGCCCGCTCATGAACCCGCCCCCTCCGTGCTTGTCCCGCCCGCCCCCTCCGTGCTTGTCCCGCCCGCCCCCGCCATGCTTGTCCCGCCCGCCCCCTGCGCGCTCGTCCCGCCCGCAGCGGCCAGGCCCGTGCGCTCACGGTCCGCCTGCCGCCACAGCGCGTCCAGCGAAGCGCCGCGCGGCACGCCCAGCGCCGTCCAGCCCGCCTCCCGCAGCATCCGCAGCCGCTCCCCGCTCCGGTCCGGCAGCCCGGGCACGTCGGTCGGCTCCCGCACCCACGAGCCGCTGTCCAGCACGAACGCGAGGGCGCCTCCGCTGCGCTGGCGCATCTTGGCCGCCACCGCGGCCTGCTCCTCGTCGAGGTCGCCGAAGAAGGCCACCAGCAGCCCCTCGTTCCCGCCGCGCAGCACGTCGTACGCCCGCGACAGGCCCGTGCCGTCCGAGTGGTCGATCACCGCGAGGGTGTCCATCATCAGCCCGGCCGCGTCGGCCGTCTCCTGGCTCGCCCCGGCGAACCCGTCGGCGCCCTCGCCGGGCACCGAGTTGCCGGTGTCGGTCAGCAGCCGCACCGAGAACCCCCGCTCCAGCATGTGCACCAGGACGGACGCCGTGCCCGAGACGGCCCACTCGAAGGCGGAGTCCGGGCCCGCGCCCCGGAAGGCCAGGCCCCGGGTGTCGAGAAGGACCGTGCAACGGGCGCGCTGGGGCTGCTCCTCGCGGCGCACCATCAGCTCCCCGTAGCGGGCGGTGGAGCGCCAGTGGACGCGGCGCAGGTCGTCGCCGTGGCGGTAGCCGCGCGGGATGACGTCGTCCTCGCCCGCCAGGGCCAGCGAGCGCTGCCGCCCGTCGCCGTACCCCTTGGACTCGCCGCTCAGCCGCACCGGCGACAGCGCCTCCACCCGCGGTATCACCGTCAGGGTGTCGTACGTCGAGAACGACCGGGTCAGCTCGCACATGCCGAACGGGTCGGTCAGGCGCAGCTGCAGCGGGCCCAGCGGGTAACGGCCGCGCAGGTCGGAGCGGACGCGGTAGGAGACCTCGCGGCGGCCGCCCGGTTCGACCCGGTCGAGCACGAAGCGGGGCCGCGGGCCGAGCACGTACGGCACCCGGTCCTGGAGCATCAGCAGCCCCGTCGGCAGCCGCGAGACGTTGTCCATGCGCAGGTGGACGCGGGCCTCGCTGCCGGCGGGCACGCGCGCGGGGGAGAGGCGCCGGCTGCCGGCCACCCGGTAGCGGGTGCGGTAGAGGACCAGCGTGCAGACCAGGGGCAGCGTGGCGAGCAGCAGGCCGACCCGGAGCAGGTCGCTCTGCCCGAGCACGTAGGCGCAGACGGCGGCCGCGACACCGGCCGCCAGGAAGGAGCGCCCGCGGGTGGTCAGGCCCGCCAGGGCGGCCCGGACGCCGCCCTTCTCGCCGCGGTCGGCCTCCGGGTTCCCGGCCTGGCCGGTGGTCATCACAGCGTCCGCGGCTGCCGGCCGTACGCCGGGCCGTGGCCGCCGAAGCCGTGCTGCTGCTGGGGCGCCGCGGGCACCGGCGTGCGCTGCAGGATCTCTTGGACGACCTGCTCCGCGGTGCGGCGGTTGAGCTGGGCCTGGGCGGTGGGCAGCAGACGGTGGGCCAGTACGGCGACGGCGAGCGCCTGCACGTCGTCCGGCAGCGCGTACTCCCGCCCGCCGAGGGCGGCGGACGCCTTGGCCGCGCGCAGCAGATGCAGCGTCGCGCGCGGGGATGCGCCGAGTCTGAGGTCGGGGTGGGTACGGGTGGCGGCGACCAGATCCACCGCGTACCGCCGGACCGTTTCGGCGACGTGCACGCCGCGGACGGCCTCGATCAGCTTCACGATGTCGTGCGCGTGCGCCACCGGCTGCAGGTCCTCCAGGGGGGACACCCCGCCGTGCACGTCGAGCATCTGCAGCTCGGCCTCCACGCTGGGGTAGCCCACCGACACCCGGGCCATGAAGCGGTCGCGCTGCGCCTCGGGCAGCGGGTAGGTGCCCTCCATCTCGACCGGGTTCTGCGTGGCCACCACCATGAAGGGGCTGGGCAGCTCGTAGGTCTGCCCGTCGATGGTGACCTGGCGCTCCTCCATCGACTCCAGGAGGGCCGACTGCGTCTTCGGCGAGGCGCGGTTGATCTCGTCGCCGATCACGATCTGCGCGAAGATGGCGCCCGGCTTGAACTCGAAGTCGCGGCGCTGCTGGTCCCAGATGGACACGCCGGTGATGTCCGAGGGCAGCAGGTCGGGCGTGAACTGGATACGCCGCACCGAACAGTCGATGGACCGCGCGAGCGCCTTGGCCAGCATCGTCTTGCCCACACCGGGGACGTCCTCGATGAGCAGATGGCCCTCGGCGAGCAGCACGGTCAGCGAAAGCCGTACGACCTCGGGCTTGCCCTCGATCACTCCTTCCACGGAACTGCGGACCCGCTCCACAGTGGAAGTCAGATCACCAAGGCTCGCTCGATCGTCATAGGTCGTCACCCGGCCCTCCTCGGCCCGTTCTTTCTCCGGGCCGACGCGCCGCGATGCGGAACGGCCCACCCCTGGAACACGGACACCACACGTGAATGGTTCCGTGTGACACCCCACCACGCATTCTTGCTGCCGTTACCGATTCGTGTCACTCGCCTGTGGACAAGTGCTTTCGATATGTCGGGTCTTACGACCTTTTGGGCAGCCCGCGGGCGGAATCGGCAACGGAACGACGACGACGGCGGCGGCGGACGGTGACGAGGGGTGGGGCCGGTGCTCAGGACGGGTCGATCTCGCGCAGCAGACCCGTCTTCACGTCGAAGACGAAGCCGCGCACGTCGCCGGTGTGCAGCAGGAACGGCGAGGTGCGCACGCGCTGCATCGACTGCCGCACGTCCTGGTCGACGTCCCGGAATGCCTCGACGGCCCAGGCCGGACGCTGGCCGACCTCCATCTCCAGCTCGTGCCGGAACTCCTCGGTGAGGGACTCCAGACCGCAGCCGGTGTGGTGGATGAGGACCACGCTGCGCGTGCCGAGCGCGCGCTGGCTGATGGTGAGGGAGCGGATCACGTCGTCGGTGACGACGCCGCCGGCGTTGCGGATCGTGTGGCAGTCGCCCAGCTCCAGGCCGAGCGCGGCGTGCAGGTCGAGGCGGGCGTCCATGCAGGCCACGACCGCGACCTGGAGGACCGGGCGGGCGTCCATCCCGGGGTCGGTGAAGGCGGCGGCGTACCGCTCGTTGGCCTCGACGAGGCGGTTGGTGACGGTGTCGCCCGTTATGGCGCTCTGGGGGTTTGCGGGAACCGATGCAGAAGTCGTCATACCCATGACGGTACTGGTCACCCGCTGTCCGGTCGCGGTGTGAGGGTGGGAAAAGAGCGTCATCACGTTCTTCTTGTGAGGTACCCCACAGGGGTGACGGGAGGGCGGCCGTGCGGGTGCTTTTCGCTGATTTGCCGCTTCGCGTGCCCGCCGGACCACGACGCGCAGGCCGGTTGATTGACCGTGGGACCAGGTGGACTAAAGTGGCGCGAAAGCGGGAGGCGAGGCTCTCCCTGCTGGACTGAAACCCCGGAGACCCCGGCGACCACCCGGAGATCTCCCCACGTGCGCGGCGCGTACGTACGGCTCGGCCTCCTCCCGCTCTCCGGTCGGCTGACGCTTCCGGCGCCGGCGGGCCTCCCCTCCGCGCGGGGGTCCCCGGCGTCAGCCGGGGAGGGCGTGGACCCGGCGGTGCGTGCGGCCCCGCCGGACCTGAGAGGGCCCCTTGAGCAGCCAAAGTCGACACGTCCCGGTGATGCTCCAGCGGTGCCTGGACCTGTTGGCCCCCGCCCTGCAGCGGCCGGGAGCGGTGGTCGTCGACTGCACGCTGGGCCTCGGCGGCCACAGCGAGGCGCTGCTGACCCGGTTCCCGGAGGTCCGGCTCGTCGGCCTCGACCGGGACAAGGAGGCGCTGCGGCTGTCCGGCGAGCGGCTGGCCCCGTTCGGCGAACGGGCCACCCTCGTGCACGCCGTGTACGACGAACTGCCCGAGGTGCTGCGCCGGCTCGGCATCCCGCGTGTGCAGGGCGTCCTGTTCGACCTCGGCGTCTCCTCCATGCAGCTGGACGAGGCCGACCGCGGCTTCGCCTACGCCCAGGACGCCCCGCTCGACATGCGCATGGACCAGACGACCGGCATCAGCGCCGCCGAGGTCCTGAACACCTACCCGCCGGGCGAACTCGTCCGGATCCTGCGGGCCTACGGCGAGGAGAAGCAGGCCAAGCGGATCGTGTCCGCCGTCGTGCGCGAGCGGGAGAAGGAGCCGTTCACCACCAGCGCGCGGCTGGTGGAAGTGATCCGGGACGCGCTGCCGCAGGCCGCCAAGCGCACCGGCGGCAACCCGGCCAAGCGCACCTTCCAGGCCCTGCGCATCGAGGTCAACGGCGAACTCGCCGTCCTGGAGCGGGCGATCCCGGCCGCCGTGAAGGCGCTGGACGTCGGCGGACGGATCGCCGTGCTGTCGTACCACTCGCTCGAGGACCGACTCGTCAAGCAGGTGTTCGCGGCCGGAGCCGCCTCCACCGCGCCGCCCGGGCTGCCCGTCGTCCCGGAGCGCTACCAGCCCCGTCTCGAACTGCTCACGCGCGGCGCCGAACTCCCCACCGAGGAGGAGGTCGCCGAGAACCGCAGGGCGGCCCCGGCACGACTGCGCGGTGCCGTGCGGGTCCGGGAGGACGCCGAATGAGCCGGGGCACGGGACACCTGAGGAGTGAGTACGGCGGGGAACCGGACTCACTGGAGGGCGCGTGAGCACCAAACCCGAACCCAGGAAACCCGAACCGAGGAAACCCGAACCGAGGAAACCGGAACGCAAGACCCCGGAACGGAAGACCCCGGAACGCGAGAAGCCGGAACGCCGGAAACCCGAAGCGAACAAGCGCGAACCGGGGAAACGCGAACTGCGGAAACGCGAACCCGATGAGCCGGGGGCCGGGGCCGGGAGGCCCGAGCCCGGCAGAACGGCGAAGAAGCCCCAGCTGCGCGGCCGGGCGGCCCGGCTCGCGCGGCTCATCCCGGGCGCGACCGGACAGGGGCACGCCGCCCGCACCCCCTTCGTCCTGCTCGTCGTCGTCCTCCTCAGCGGCGGCCTGCTCGGGCTGCTGATGCTGAACTCCGCGATCAGCGAAGGCTCGTTCAAACTGGACGACCTGCAGAGGGACACCAAGAACCTCACCGACGAGCAGCAGGCGCTCCAGCGGGACATCGACTCCTACTCCGCCCCCGACGCCCTCCAGCGCCGTGCCCGCGAACTCGGCATGGTCCCCGGCGGCGACCCCGTCTTCCTCGGCCCCGACGGCACCGTGAAGGGCGTCCCCTCCGCCGCCGCCCGGCAGTCCGCGGCCCGCGCGCCCGGCGTCGTGCTCCCGCCCGAGGCCCTCGCCGCGACCTCCGTCCCGGCGGCCGCCCCCGCCCCGACCACTAGCCCCGGCAGGTGACGGAAGTGTCCGACAGGCAACCGCCGCGCCGCCGGGTCCCCGGCCCCGCCCGGCCCGAGCGCTCCGCCCGGCCCGTCGTCGGCCAGCGCCGTCCGGGCGCGGGAGCCCGCCCCGCCCGCCGCCCGGCGCCGGGCCGCGGCACCGCCCCGCGCCCGCTGAAGCTGGGCAATCCCCGCCCCCGCCTGCGCATGGTCGGCGTCGCCCTGGCCCTGGTGCTGACCGCGTTCACCGTCCGGCTGTTGCAGGTGCAGGCCGTCGACGCGAGCACGTACGCGGCCAAGGCCGAGCAGAACCGGTACGTGGGCCACGTCCTGGCCGCCGCCCGCGGCGGCATCACCGACCGCAACGGGGTGGCCCTCGCCACGAGCGTGGACGCGTACGACATCACCGCCGACCCCACGATGTTCACCCGTAAGCAGCTGAAGGTCGGCGACGGCCCCGAGCAGGCGGCCGCGCTCCTCGCGCCGATCCTCGGCCAGGACCAGCAGACGCTCGTCAGGAAGCTGCGCCCGAAGAACAAGAAGCTGCAGTACGTCCTGCTGGCGAGCCGGCAGACCCCGCAGGTGTGGACCCAGATCAAGGACCTGAAGTCGGCGCTCGCCGCGAAGTCCGGGACGGACGCCTCCACCGTCAACGTCCTCGCCGGCGTCTTCTCCGACCCCAGCAGCAAGCGGGTGTACCCCAACGGCGACCTCGCCGCCGGGATCCTGGGCTGGGTCAACGCCGCGGGCAAGGGCGGCGGCGGCATCGAGCAGCAGCTCGACAAGCAGCTCACCGGCAAGGACGGCAAGATCCGCTACGCCCAGTCCGGCGGCCGGCAGGTGCCCACCGCGGGCTCCACCGAGACGCCCGCCGTGCCCGGGGCCGACGTCGAGCTCACCATCGACCGCGACATCCAGTGGGCCGCGCAGCACGCCATCACCGAGCAGGTGAAGAAGTCCAAGGCCGACCGCGGCTACGTCATCGTCCAGGACACCCGCACCGGCGAGATCCTCGCCATGGCCGACTCGCCGGGGTTCGACCCCAACGACCTGACGAAGGCCGACTCCTCCGCCATGGGCAACGCGGCCCTGCAGGACGCCTACGAACCCGGCTCCACCGCCAAGGTGATGTCGATGGCCGCCGTGCTGGAGGAGAACGTGGCCACCCCGCTGACGCACGTCGTGGTGCCCAACCGGCTGCACCGCGGCGACCGCCTCTTCAAGGACGACATCGACCACGCGACATGGAACCTGACGCTCAACGGCGTGCTCGCCAAGTCCAGCAACATCGGCACCATCCTGGCCACCGGCCAGCTCGGCAGGACCCAGCGGCAGGCCAACAAGGTCCTCTACTCGTACCTGCGCAAGTTCGGCCTCGGCAGCTACACCGGGCTGGATTTCCCCGGCGAGACGAAGGGCATCCTCGCGCCGCCCGACCAGTGGTCCACCTCGCAGCAGTACACGATTCCTTTCGGCCAGGGCGTGTCGATCAATGCGATGCAGGCGGCGTCCGTCTACTCGACCATCGCCAACGGCGGCGTACGCGTGGAACCCACCCTCGTGCGCGGCACGAAGGGAGCCGACGGACGCTTCGAGGCCACGCCGAAACCCGGGAAGACACGGGTCATCAGCGCGAAGACGGCCAAGGCCCTGGCCGAGATGCTGGAGTCGGTCGTGGACGACCAGGAGGGCACCGGCACCAAGGCACGCATCCCCGGCTACCGCGTCGCGGGCAAGACGGGCACCGCGAACCGGGTGGATCCGGCCACCGGCAAGTACCGCGGTTACACCTCCTCGTTCGCCGGATTCGCCCCCGCCGACAAGCCCCGCATCACGGTCTACTGCGCCATCCAGAACGCCACCGAGGGAAGCTACTTCGGCGGCCAGATCTGCGGACCCATCTACAAGCAGGTGATGGAGTTCGCGCTGAAGACCCTCCAGGTGCCGCCCACCGGGACCAAGCCCGCCAACCTGCCCGTCAGCTTCACACCCTGATCAGCGCCGACCAGCCAGGACCCTCCGTGACCATGATCACTCCCGACCCCGGGAACCAGACGCCGCCCACTCCCTCGCTTCGCCCGCAGGCGGGTGCGCCCGGTACGCTCACCGCCGTGCCACACGCTGATCAGTACCAAACCACCCAGAAGGGCGTATCCGTGACATACCCGGGTCCGCCCAGACCGGTGCGGGTCCCCGCGACACCCCTCGCGGAACTCGCCGGTCAGCTGGGTACCGCCGTGCCGGAGACGACCGCGGAGGTCACGGGCATCACCCACGACTCACGAGCCGTGCGCCCCGGCGACCTCTACGCCGCGCTGCCCGGAGCCCGGCTGCACGGCGCCGACTTCGCGACCCAGGCGGCCGGCCTCGGAGCCGTCGCCGTGCTCACCGACCCGGCCGGCGCCGAGCGCGCCGCCGCGACCGGCCTGCCGGTCCTGGTCGTCGACGACCCGCGGGGGCGGATGGGCGAACTGGCGGCCGCCATCTACGGCCACCCGGGCCGCGACCTGCTCCAGATCGGCATCACCGGCACCTCCGGCAAGACCACCACCGCCTACCTCGTCGAAGGCGGCCTGCGGACCGCGCGGAAGACCGGCCTGATCGGCACGGTCGAGATGCGCGTCGGCGACGAGCGCATCAAGTCCGAGCGCACCACGCCCGAAGCGACCGACCTGCAGGCGCTGTTCGCGGTCATGCGCGAACGCGGCGTGGAAGCCGTCGCCATGGAGGTCTCCAGCCACGCGCTGGTCCTCGGCCGGGTCGACGGCTGCGTCTTCGACATCGGCGTGTTCACCAACCTCAGCCCGGAACACATGGAGTTCCACTCCGACATGGAGGACTACTTCCGGGCCAAGGCACGGCT
The DNA here is from genome assembly GCF_040641355.1 of Streptomyces sp. NPDC020996. Classification (NCBI taxonomy): domain Bacteria; kingdom Bacillati; phylum Actinomycetota; class Actinomycetes; order Kitasatosporales; family Streptomycetaceae; genus Streptomyces; species Streptomyces sp. NPDC020996. The sequence continues at coordinate 176,312 of NZ_JBFADM010000005.1, read as the reverse complement.
GTTCACCCCCGAACGCAGCCGCCTCGGCGTCGTCAACACCGACGACGAGTACGGCCGCCGGCTGGCGAAGGAGGCCGGCGTCCCGGTCGTCACCTACTCCGCCGAGGGCCACCCCGACGCCGACTGGCGCGCCGAGGACGTCGAGATCGGGCAGCTGGACTCGAGGTTCACCGTGGTCGGCCCCCAAGGCGAGCGCATCGCCGCCAGGTCGCCGCTGCCGGGCCCCTTCAACGTGGCCAACACCCTCGCCGCGATCGTCGCCCTCGCCGCGGCGGGCCTCGACCCGCAGGCCGCCGCCGACGGCATCGCCGCCGTGCCCGGCGTGCCGGGCCGCCTGGAGCGGGTGGACGCCGGGCAGCCCTACCTCGCGGTGGTCGACTACGCCCACAAGACGGACGCCGTCGAATCGGTGCTGCGCGCCCTGCGCAAGGTCACCGAAGGCCGGCTGCACGTCGTGCTCGGCTGCGGCGGAGACCGGGACCGGACGAAGCGGGCCCCGATGGGCGCCGCGGCGGCCCGGCTCGCCGACACCGCCGTACTGACCTCCGACAACCCCCGCTCCGAGGACCCCCTGGCGATCCTCGCGACCATGCTCGAGGGCGCGGCGTCCGTTCCGGCGCACGAACGCGGCGAGGTCCAGGTCTTCGAGGACCGGGCCGCCGCGATCGCCGCGGCCGTCGCCCGCGCCCGGCCGGGCGACACGGTGCTGGTCGCCGGGAAGGGCCACGAGCAGGGCCAGGACATCGCCGGGGTGGTCCGTCCCTTCGACGACCGCCAGGTGCTTCGCGAAGCTATCCAGAAGACCCAGGGATGAACTTGTGATCGCCCTCTCCCTCGCCGAGATCGCAGAAGTCGTCGGCGGGCAGACACACGACATACCGGACCCGTCCGTCCTGGTGACCGCCTCGGTCGTCCGGGACTCCCGGGAGGTGCAGCCCGGAAGCCTGTTCGTCGCCTTCGTCGGCGAACGCGCGGACGGCCACGACTTCGCCCGGCAGGTCGTCGAGGCGGGCGCGGTGGCCGTGCTGGGCTCGCGCCCCGTCGGCGTGCCCGCGATCGTCGTCGACGACGTCCAGGCGGCCCTCGGCGCCCTCGCGCGGCACGTCGTACGACGCCTCGGCGCGACCCTCGTGGCACTCACCGGCTCCGCCGGCAAGACCAGCACCAAGGACCTGATCGCCCAGGTGCTGCGCCGCAAGGCGCCGACGGTGTTCACCCCGGGCTCGCTCAACAACGAGATCGGGCTGCCGCTCACCGCCCTCAGCGCCACCGAGGAGACGAAGTTCCTGGTGCTCGAGATGGGCGCCCGCGGCATCGGCCACATCCGGTACCTGACCGGCCTGACGCCCCCGCGGATCGGCCTGGTGCTCAACGTCGGCACCGCCCACATCGGCGAGTTCGGCGGCCGCGAGCAGATCGCCCAGGCCAAGGGCGAACTCGTCGAGAGCCTGCCCCCGGCGGACGAGGGCGGCACCGCGATCCTCAACGCCGACGACCCCCTCGTGCGCGCCATGGCGTCCCGAACCAAGGCGAAGGTGCTCCTTTTCGGAGAATCCGACGAAGCGGACGTACGTGCCGAGAACGTGCGACTCACGGACAGCGGACAGCCCGCCTTCAGGCTTCGCACACCCTCCGGTGCAAGCGATGTGACCATGCGCCTGTACGGTGAGCATCACGTGTCGAACGCGCTCGCCGCGGCCGCCGTCGCCCATGAGCTGGGCATGTCCGCGGAAGAGATCGCCACCGCGCTCTCCGAGGCGGACTCCCTCTCCCGCTGGCGGATGGAGGTCACCGAGCGCCCGGACGGCGTGACCGTCGTCAACGACGCCTACAACGCCAACCCGGAGTCCATGCGGGCCGCGCTGCGCGCGCTGGCCGCCATGGGCCGGGGGCGGCGGACCTGGGCGGTGCTCGGCAAGATGGCCGAGCTCGGGGACGAGGCGCTCGCCGAGCACGACGCGGTCGGGCGGCTCGCCGTCCGGCTCAACGTCAGCAAGCTCGTCGCGGTCGGGGGCAGGGAAGCGTCCTGGCTGCAACTGGGCGCATATAACGAGGGTTCGTGGGGTGAGGAGTCGGTGCACGTGTCCGACGCACAGGCGGCGGTCGACCTGTTGCGCAGCGAGTTGCGCCCGGGGGACGTCGTACTCGTGAAGGCGTCCCGTTCGGTCGGTCTGGAGAGCGTCGCCCAGGCGCTGCTCGCGACCGGTACCGAGGGTGAGGTCGCCGCCCGATGATGAAGCAGATCCTGTTCGCGGGCGTCATCGGCCTCTTCCTGACCCTGATCGGCACCCCGCTGCTGATCAAGCTGCTGGCCCGCAAGGGGTACGGCCAGTACATCCGCGACGACGGCCCGCGCGAGCACGCCAGCAAGCGCGGTACGCCGACGATGGGCGGCATCGCCTTCATCCTGGCGACGATCGCCGCGTACTTCCTGAGCAAGGTCATCACCGGCTACCCCCCGACCTACTCCGGACTGCTCGTCCTCGGGCTGATGTTCGGCATGGGTCTGGTCGGCTTCCTCGACGACTACATCAAGATCGTCAAGCGGCGTTCGCTGGGTCTGCGGGCCAAGGCGAAGATGGCCGGCCAGCTGATCGTCGGCATCGCCTTCGCGGTGCTGTCGCTGATGTTCGCCGACTCGCGCGGCAACACCCCGGCGTCCACGAAGCTGTCGTTCATCACCGACTTCGGCTGGTCGATCGGCCCGGTGCTGTTCGTCGTCTGGGCGCTGTTCATGATCCTGGCGATGTCCAACGGCGTGAACCTGACCGACGGTCTGGACGGCCTGGCCACCGGCGCCTCCGTCCTGGTCTTCGGCGCCTACACGTTCATCGGCGTCTGGCAGTTCCAGGAGTCCTGCGCCAACGCCACCACGCTCACCAACCCGGGCGCCTGCTACGAGGTGCGCGACCCGCTGGACCTGGCCGTCGTCGCCTCCGCGCTGATGGGCGCCTGCCTGGGCTTCCTGTGGTGGAACACCTCGCCCGCCAAGATCTTCATGGGCGACACCGGCTCGCTCGCCCTCGGCGGCGTCCTCACCGGCCTGGCCATCCTCTCCCGCACGGAGCTGCTGGTGGCCATCATGGGCGGCCTGTTCGTCCTCATCACCATGTCGGTGGTCATCCAGGTCGGCTCCTTCCGGCTCACCGGCAAGCGCGTCTTCCGGATGGCCCCGCTCCAGCACCACTTCGAACTCAAGGGCTGGTCCGAAGTCCTCGTGGTGGTCCGTTTCTGGATCATCCAGGGCATCTGCGTCATCGTCGGACTGGGCCTCTTCTACGCGGGATGGGCAGCGGACAAGTGACCGACTGGCAGGGCAAGCACGTCACCGTCGCCGGGCTCGGCGTCTCCGGCATCCCGGCGGCCAAGGTGCTGCACGGGCTCGGCACGAAGGTCACCGTCGTCAACGACGGCGACGACGCGCGCGCGCGTGAGCAGGCCGCGGAGCTGGAGGCGCTCGGCGTCACCGTCCGCCTCGGTGACGGCGGGACCCTGCCCGACGGCACGCAGCTCGTCGTCACCGCGCCCGGCTGGAAGCCGGACAAGCCGCTGTTCGCCGCGGCCCGCGCGGCCGGCGTCGAGATCTGGGGCGACGTCGAGCTGGCCTGGCGGCTGCGCGGGCCGGACGCCGCCCCCTGGCTCGCGGTCACCGGCACCAACGGCAAGACCACCACGGTCCAGATGCTGGCGTCGATCCTGAAGGCGGCCGGGCTGCGCACCGCGGCCGTCGGCAACATCGGCGTCTCGCTGCTCGACGCGGTGCTCGGCGACGAGCCGTACGACGTGCTGGCCGTGGAACTGTCGAGCTACCAGCTGCACTGGGCGCCCTCGCTGCGCGCCCACTCCGCCGCCGTGCTCAACCTCGCCCCCGACCACCTCGACTGGCACGGCTCCATGGAGGCGTACGCCGCCGACAAGGGCCGCATCTACGAGGGCAACCGGGTCGCCTGCGTCTACAACGTCGCCGACAAGGCCACCGAGGACCTGGTGCGTGCGGCGGACGTCGAGGAGGGCTGCCGGGCGGTCGGCTTCACGCTGGGCACCCCCGGGCCGTCCCAACTCGGCGTCGTGGAAGGCATCCTGGTCGACCGCGCCTTCGTCGAGAACCGGCACAAGAACGCCCAGGAGCTCGCCGAGGTCTCCGACGTCCGCCCGCCGGCCCCGCACAACATCGCCAACGCCCTTGCCGCGGCGGCCCTGGCGCGCGCCTTCGGCGTCCCCGCCAGGGCCGTACGGGACGGCCTGCGGGCCTTCACGCCGGACGCCCACCGCATCGCGCACGTGGCCGACGTGGACGGGGTCGCCTACGTCGACGACTCCAAGGCCACCAACACCCACGCCGCGGAAGCCTCGTTGGCGGCGTACGAGTCCATCGTCTGGATCGCCGGCGGACTCGCCAAGGGCGCCACCTTCGACGAACTCGTCGCCAAGTCGGCAAAGCGACTTCGCGGCGTGGTGCTCATCGGCGCGGACCGCGCCCTGATCCGGGACGCCCTGGCGCGACACGCCCCCGAAGTACCCGTCGTCGACCTCGACCGGACCGACACTGGGGCGATGCTCCAGGCTGTCCAGGAGGCCGGTCGGCTCGCCGTCCGGGGCGACACGGTCCTGCTGGCGCCCGCCTGCGCCTCCATGGACATGTTCGCCAACTACAACAAGCGCGGTGACGCGTTCGCGGAGGCGGTTCGCGAACTCGGCGCGGGCACCTGACGACCGGCCTCGGCCACGGCGGGTGCCTCGGGACCCTTGGAGGGACGCGTGACTCGGATGTGGCCCGGGTGTGGCCGGCGGTCGCCCGCCGGCGGTGCGGGGCGGCGGCCGGCCGCCGGGGTGCCGGAGGAGGGCGTCGCGGGGACCCCTGCGCCACGGTCCGCCGACGGCCGTCCGGGGACCCGTGCGCCACGATCCGCCGACGGCCGTCCAGGGACCCATGCGCCACGGTTCCCCGGCGGCCGTCCGGGAGCGCGCCGTGCCCGGTAGCCGCACCGGCGGACGCCCGCCCGTCCAGCGGGCCGTCCGGCGTCCCGCCGCCTCCCGGCCGCCCCGCGACAACCCCGTGCGCCGCCTGTACGCCAGGGCGCGGCGCGCCTGGGACCGGCCGCTGACCGCCTACTACCTGATCCTCGGCGGCAGCATGCTGATCACGGTGCTGGGGCTGGTGATGGTCTACTCGGCGTCCCAGGTCACCGCGTTGCAGATGTCCCTGCCGGGCTCGTACTTCTTCCGCAAGCAGCTGCTCGCCGCCGTCATCGGCGGGGTGCTGCTGCTGGCCGGCTCCCGCATGCCGGTCGCCCTGCACCGGGCGCTGGCCTACCCGATCCTCGCCGGAGCGGTGTTCCTGATGGCCCTGGTGCAGGTCCCGGGGATAGGGGTGTCGGTCAACGGCAACCAGAACTGGATCTCCGTCGGCGGCCCCTTCCAGCTCCAGCCCAGCGAGTTCGGCAAGCTCGCCCTGGTGCTGTGGGGCGCCGACCTGCTCGCCCGCAAGCAGGACAGGAAACTGCTGACCCAGTGGAAGCACATGCTGGTGCCGCTCGTGCCGGTCGCCTTCCTGCTGCTGGGGCTGATCATGCTCGGCGGCGACATGGGCACGGCGATCATCCTGACGGCGATCCTGTTCGGCCTGCTGTGGCTGGCCGGTGCGCCGACCCGGCTGTTCGTCGGGGTGCTGTCCGTCGCGGCCGCGATCGGGGCGGTCCTGATCAGGACCAGCCCCAACCGCATGGCCCGCCTGTCCTGCATCGGCGCCACCGAACCGCAGTCCGGACCGGTCGACTGCTGGCAGGCCGTGCACGGCATCTACGCCCTCGCCTCCGGCGGAATCTTCGGGTCCGGGCTCGGCGCGAGTGTGGAAAAATGGGGCCAACTCCCGGAAGCGCACACGGACTTCATCTTCGCCGTCACCGGTGAGGAACTGGGCCTCGCGGGGACGCTGTCGGTGCTCGCCCTCTTCGCGGCTCTAGGCTATGCGGGTATCCGCGTGGCCGGACGCACGGAGGACCCCTTCGTCAGGTATGCCGCGGGAGGCGTGACCACCTGGATCATCGCGCAGGCGGTGATCAACATCGGTGCGGTGCTCGGCCTGCTGCCGATCGCCGGCGTCCCCCTCCCGCTGTTCTCCTACGGGGGATCCGCCCTGCTGCCGACCATGTTCGCCATCGGGCTGCTGATCGCGTTCGCGCGTGACGAGCCCGCTGCGCGGGCGGCGCTTTCGATGCGGCAACCTCGCTTTGGTAGAAAGCGGGCGGGAGGCGCCGTGCCGGCACGGGGGCCTCGGAGATGGAACACGATGCGACGGCGTGCCTCGGCGGCGCGCACGTCCGGAGAGCGGTGAATTTCGGTGCATGTCGTACTCGCCGGTGGGGGGACCGCCGGCCACATCGAGCCCGCGCTCGCCCTCGCGGACGCCCTGCGCAGGCAGGACCCGACCCTGGGGATCACGGCCCTGGGCACCGAGCGCGGCCTGGAGACCACGCTCGTTCCGCAGCGGGGCTACGAGCTCGCGCTGATCCCCGCCGTACCGCTGCCCCGCAAGCCGACGCCCGAGCTGATCACCGTCCCGGGCCGGCTGCGCGGCACCATCAAGGCGACCGAGCAGATCCTGGAACGCACCAAGGCGGACGTCGTCGTCGGCTTCGGCGGCTACGTCGCGCTGCCGGGCTACCTGGCGGCCAAGCGCCTCGGCGTGCCGATCGTGATCCACGAGGCCAACGCCCGCCCGGGCCTGGCCAACAAGATCGGCTCGCGCTACGCGGCCCAGGTCGCCGTCGCCACTCCCGACAGCAAGCTGCGCAACGCGCGCTACATCGGCATCCCGCTGCGCCACTCCATCGCCACCCTCGACCGGGCCGCGGCCCGCCCCGAGGCCCGCGCGATGTTCGGCCTCGACCCCAACCTGCCCACGCTGCTGGTCTCCGGCGGCTCGCAGGGCGCCCGCCGCCTCAACGAGGTCGTCCAGCAGGTCGCCCCGTGGCTCCAGCAGGCCGGCATCCAGATCCTGCACGCGGTGGGCCCGAGGAACGAACTGCCGCAGGTACAGCAGATGCCGGGAATGCCCCCCTACATCCCGGTAAGTTACCTGGACCGGATGGACCTCGCGTACGCCGCGGCCGACATGATGCTCTGCCGCGCGGGCGCGATGACCGTCGCCGAGCTCTCCGCCGTCGGCCTCCCGGCCGCCTACGTCCCGCTGCCCATCGGCAACGGCGAACAGCGGCTGAACGCCCAGCCGGTGGTCAAGGCCGGCGGCGGACTCCTGGTCGACGACGCGGAACTGACGCCCGACTGGGTGCGGGAGAACGTCCTGCCCGTGCTCGCCGACCCGCACCGGCTGTACGAGATGTCCCGTGCCGCCGCCGAGTTCGGCCGCCGGGACGCCGACGACCTGCTCGTCGGCATGGTGTACGAGGCGATCGCCTCGCACCCGCGCCGGTGACGCACCGGCGAGCGAGCCGGAGGGGCGCGGGCTGAGGCGCCCCGGTGGTTCTCCCCCGGGCCGAGGGCGGCCGGGGGGAGGGCCGAGCCAGGGAAAGGGAGTGTGCGTGGCCGGATCGACCACCGCCGAACGCGGTGAACGCCAGCAGGAGTCGCCCGCTGCGCTCCTGGTCCGGCGGTTCGGGCCCCGCCGGCCCCGTACGGCCGTCGTCATCGCCGCCGCGGCCGTCGTCCTCGGCGCCGCCACGCTCTGGCTGCTGTACGGCTCGCCCTGGCTGCGCGTGCGGCAGGTGTCCGTCTCCGGGACGGCGGTGCTGACGCCCGCTCAGGTACGCGCGGCCGCCGACGTCCCGGAAGGGGCGCCGCTGATCTCCGTGGACACCGCGGAGGTCGAGGCGCGGCTGCGCCGGGAACTGCCGCGCGTCGGCACCGTCGAGGTGGTCCGCTCCTGGCCGCACGAAATCGGGCTGAAAGTAATCGAGCGCAGCCCGGTGCTGATTGTCCGAAAGGGTGGGAAATTCGTCGAAGTGGACCAGGAAGGCGTCCGTTTCGCCACGGTCTCCCAGGCCCCGAAAGGCGTTCCCACGCTCGAATTGCGCCTGTCCCGCCCCGGTTCGGCGGCCGCGAGCCTGCGGCGCTTCGACGGGAAGCGGCTGGTGCGGGAGGCGGTCCGGGTCGCGGACGCCCTCCCGGCCGCCGTCGCGCGCGGCACCCGCACGGTCAAGGTGCGTTCCTACGACGACATCTCGCTGGAGTTGGGCGACGGCCGCACCGTCGCCTGGGGGAGCGGCGAGAGGGGCGCCGCGAAGGCCCGCACGCTGGTCGCCCTCATGAAAGCGGCACCCGGCGCGCGGCACTTCGACGTCAGCGTTCCCACCGCCCCCGCGTCATCGGGGAGTTGACGCACATCCGCGCAGGCCAGCACCCTGGTTGGGCAGCGCTATGCCTGATCACATAGGGTGAAAAGAAAAACGGGAGGTTCGGCGTGTTCGTTGAACGCGCGCCACTTGTCGACTTAGTGTCCTGTTCGGAAGACTCCAGCGAACAGTCACACTGGTAACCCTAAACTTCAACGTTAGGGTTCGGGTCGGCGAAACGGACCGTCCCATTCGGCATCAGTCGTCGGATCGCGAGGCGCAGCTGCGTCCCGGTGATCCGCCGACACGTAACTCGAGGCGAGAGGCCTTCGACGTGGCAGCACCGCAGAACTACCTCGCAGTCATCAAAGTCATCGGTGTCGGCGGCGGTGGTGTCAATGCCATCAACCGGATGATCGAGGTCGGTCTCAAGGGCGTCGAGTTCATCGCCATCAACACCGACGCGCAGGCGCTGTTGATGAGCGACGCCGACGTCAAACTCGACGTCGGCCGCGAACTCACCCGCGGACTCGGCGCCGGAGCCAACCCGGCCGTCGGCCGCAAGGCCGCCGAGGACCACCGCGAGGAGATCGAGGAGGTCCTCAAGGGGGCCGACATGGTCTTCGTGACGGCCGGTGAAGGCGGCGGCACCGGCACCGGCGGCGCGCCCGTCGTGGCCAACATCGCCCGCTCCCTGGGCGCCCTCACCATCGGCGTGGTCACGCGCCCCTTCACCTTCGAGGGCCGCCGCCGCGCCAACCAGGCCGAGGACGGCATCGCGGAACTCCGCGAAGAGGTCGACACCCTGATCGTCATCCCCAACGACCGGCTGCTGTCCATCTCGGACCGCCAGGTCAGCGTGCTCGACGCGTTCAAGTCCGCCGACCAGGTGCTGCTGTCCGGTGTGCAGGGCATCACCGACCTGATCACCACGCCCGGTCTGATCAACCTCGACTTCGCCGACGTCAAGTCGGTCATGTCGGAGGCCGGATCGGCCCTCATGGGCATCGGCTCGGCCCGCGGCGACGACCGTGCGGTGGCCGCGGCCGAGATGGCGATCTCCTCCCCGCTGCTCGAGGCGTCCATCGACGGCGCCCGGGGCGTGCTGCTGTCCATCTCGGGCGGCTCCGACCTCGGCCTGTTCGAGATCAACGAGGCCGCCCAGCTGGTGAGCGAGGCCGCCCACCCCGAGGCCAACATCATCTTCGGCGCGGTCATCGACGACGCCCTCGGCGACGAGGTCCGGGTCACCGTGATCGCGGCCGGCTTCGACGGTGGCCAGCCCCCGGCCCGCCGGGACACCGTCCTCGGCTCGTCCTCGGCCCCGGCCCGCCGCGAGGAGCCGACCCCGGTACGGCAGCCCGAGAGCCGCCCGTCGTTCGGCTCGCTCGGCAGCGTGACGCCGAAGGAGGAGCCGGAGCCGCTTCCCGAGCCGGTCGCCGACATCCCGGTCGCCCCGCCCGTTCCCCCGTCGCGGTCCTACTCGGACAGCGCGGCAGAGGAACTGGACGTACCGGACTTCCTCAAGTGATCCTTCAGACGTGACCACACAGCGCGACATCGTGAACGGCGCGCACTTCGCCTTCACCGACCGGTGGGGCGGGGTGAGCGCCGTTCCGTACGAGGAGCTCAACCTCGGCGGAGCGGTCGGCGACGACCCCGAGGCCGTGAGGACCAACCGGGAGCTGGCCGCCAAGTCGCTCGGCCTCGATCCGGCCCGGGTGGTCTGGATGAACCAGGTGCACGGGGCGGACGTGGCGGTGGTCGACCGACCGTGGGGCGACCGGCCCGTGCCGGAGGTCGACGCGATCGTCACCGCCCGCCGCGGACTCGCCCTCGCCGTCCTCACCGCCGACTGCACGCCCGTGCTGCTCGCCGACCCGGTCGCCGGCGTCGCCGCCGCCGTCCACGCGGGCCGGCCCGGCCTGGTCGCCGGGGTCGTCCCGGCCGCCGTACGGGCCATGGCCGAGCTGGGCGCCGAGCCGTCCCGGATCGTCGCCCGGACCGGACCGGCCGTCTGCGGACGGTGCTACGAGGTGCCGGAGGCGATGCGCGCCGACGTGGCCGCCGTCGAGCCGGCGGCGTACGCCGAGACGAGCTGGGGCACCCCGGCGGTCGACGTGACCGCCGGAGTGCACGCGCAGCTCGACCGGCTCGGGGTGTGCGACCGGGAGCAGTCGCCGGTGTGCACGCTGGAGTCGGGAGATCACTTCTCGTACCGCCGCGAGCGCGCCACGGGGCGACTCGCGGGATATGTCTGGCTGGACTGATAGGGCATGACGGACCGTAAGGACGAACTCGCCGCGAACCTGGCGAGGGTGGAACAGCGCATCGCCGACGCCTGCGCGGCCGCGGGCCGCGGGCGGGAGGAGGTGACCCTGATCGTGGTCACCAAGACCTACCCGGCGAGCGATGTGAGGATTCTGTCGGAACTCGGTGTACGGCACGTGGCCGAGAACCGGGACCAGGACGCGGCGCCGAAGGCGGCCGCTTGCTCGGACCTGCCCTTGATGTGGCACTTCGTGGGTCAGTTGCAGACCAATAAAGTGCGTTCCGTGGTCGGTTATGCGGATGTGGTGCAGTCCGTCGACCGTTCCCGGTTGGTCACGGCCCTGTCGAAGGAAGCCGTGCGGGCCGGGCGCGAGGTGGGGTGCCTCATCCAGGTCGCCCTCGACGCGGGGGCGAGCGGGCGGGGGGAGCGCGGGGGCGTGGCGCCCGGCGGAATCGAAGAGTTGGCCGATCTGGTCGCCGGCTCTCCCGGACTGCGGCTCGACGGACTGATGACCGTCGCTCCGCTCACCGGCGAGTACGCGGGGCGTCAACGGGCGGCGTTCGAGCGGTTGATGGATTTGTCGACCGACCTGCGCCGAAGCCATCCGGCTGCGAACATGGTCTCGGCAGGGATGAGTGCGGACCTCGAACACGCGGTGGCCGCCGGAGCGACACATGTGCGCATCGGCACCGCGGTACTCGGAGTCCGCTCCGGGCTCGGGTAACGTCGCCAGGAAGTCGGACCACAGCAGAAAATATGGTCAATACCGCCGAAAGGCGGGTGTAAAGACCTCGTGGATCGCGGGCACTTGGCGGTCGTCAGCCGATCCACCACAGAGCGGAGGACTCAGAGCATGGCCGGCGCGATGCGCAAGATGGCGGTCTACCTCGGCCTCGTGGAGGACGATGGGTACGACGGCCAGGGATTCGACCCCGATGACGATTTCGAGCCCGAACTCGACCCCGAGCCCGAACGGGAGCACCGGCGGCACGAGCCGTCACTCCCGTCACACGGCGCACACCAGTCCCAGAGGGACGAAGAAGTCCGCGTCGTGCAGCCGCCCGCACCCCGTGAACCGGTCGCTCGGTCCGCTTCGCTGTCCGCGGAATCCGGCCGCCCGGCGCGTATCGCGCCCGTGGCGTCCATCACACAAGAACGCGCAAGCCTGGAGAAGAACGCACCGGTGATCATGCCCAAGGTCGTGTCGGAACGAGAGCCTTACCGGATCACCACGCTGCACCCGCGGACCTACAACGAGGCCCGTACCATCGGGGAACACTTCCGTGAGGGCACCCCGGTGATCATGAATCTGACCGAGATGGACGACACGGACGCGAAGCGACTTGTCGACTTTGCGGCCGGATTGGTGTTTGGTCTTCACGGCAGCATCGAGCGGGTGACGCAGAAGGTGTTCCTGTTGTCGCCTGCTAACGTCGATGTCACGGCGGAGGACAAGGCCCGCATCGCAGAGGGCGGGTTCTTCAACCAGAGCTGAGACGCACAACCGGAAAAGCAGTACACGAGCAGTACCGAGCAGCACCGAAACAGGGGAGAGGGAAGCACCGAACATGGGCGTGGTCCTGGATGTCGTCTACATCGCGCTGATGTGCTTCCTCATCGTGCTCATCTTCCGGTTGGTCATGGACTACGTCTTCCAGTTCGCCCGCTCGTGGCAACCCGGCAAGGCGATGGTGGTCGTTCTGGAGGCCACCTACACTGTCACTGATCCACCGCTCAAGCTTCTGCGGCGGGTGATCCCGCCGTTGCGTCTCGGGGGCGTGGCGCTCGACCTGTCCTTCTTCGTACTGATGATCATCGTCTACATCCTGATCTCGATCGTGAGCCGGCTGTGAGCGATGTGACCTACCGTCTTGCCGAATGCCGACGACTACGTTGAGGTGAAGAGATGCCGTTGACCCCCGAGGACGTGCGGAACAAGCAGTTCACGACCGTCCGCCTCCGAGAAGGCTATGACGAGGACGAGGTCGATGCCTTCCTCGACGAGGTCGAAGCCGAACTGACCCGTCTGCTCCGCGAGAACGAGGACCTGCGCGCCAAACTGGCCGCGGCCACGCGTGCCGCTGCCCAGAACCAGCAGAACATGCGCAAGCCCCCGGAGGGTCCCGGCGGTCCGCAGGATCAGCAGCAGGGTATGCCCCAGCAGCAGGGCATGCCGCAGCAGGGTGGCATGCCCCAGCAGGGCGGTATGCCCCAGCAGGGCGGAATGCCCCAGCAGGGCATGCGAGGACCCGGCGCTCCGGTGCCCGCCGGGATATCGGGCCCGCCGCAGCAGCAGATGGGTGGCCCCATGGGTGGCCCGCCCCAGCTGCCGAGCGGTGCACCGCAGCTGCCCGCCGGTCCCGGCGGTCAGGGCGGTCCGCAGGGTCCCGGCCCGATGGGTCAGGGTCCCGGCCCCATGGGCCAGGGTCCGGGCATGGGCCAGGGTCCGATGGGTGGTCAGCCCCCCATGCAGCAGATGGGCGGCCCGATGGGCGGTCCCATGGGCGGCCCGATGGGCGGCCACGGACAGGGCCCCGGTGGCGACAGCGCCGCCCGTGTCCTCTCGCTGGCCCAGCAGACCGCCGACCAGGCGATCGCCGAGGCCCGCAGCGAGGCCAACAAGATCGTCGGCGAGGCCCGCAGCCGCGCCGAGGGTCTGGAGCGGGACGCCCGCGCCAAGGCCGACGCGCTGGAGCGGGACGCGCAGGAGAAGCACCGCGTCGCGATGGGCTCCCTGGAGTCCGCCCGCGCCACGCTGGAGCGCAAGGTCGAGGACCTGCGCGGCTTCGAGCGCGAGTACCGCACCCGCCTGAAGTCGTACCTCGAGTCGCAGCTGCGCCAGCTGGAGACCCAGGCCGACGACTCCCTGGCCCCGCCGCGTACTCCGGCCGCGGCCTCCCTGCCGCCGTCCCCGGCGCCCTCCATGGCCCCGGCCGGCGCGAGTGCCCCGTCGTACGGCGGCGGCAACCAGGGGATGGGCGGTGCGCCGAGCCCCGCTGCTCCGTCCTACGGCGGCCAGCAGCAGATGTCCCCGGCGATGACCCAGCCGATGGCGCCGGTCCGCCCGCAGGGCCCGTCGCCGATGGGGCAGGCCCCCTCGCCGATGCGCGGCTTCCTCATCGACGAGGACGACAACTGACGGCGGCGTAGCACGCCGTAGGCGTCGGCAGCGTTCAACAGGGCGGGGCCCCGGATCAGATCCGGGGCCCCGCCCTGTTACGCGTGTTGATCCCTGTGCCGACGGCTGCCGTGCCCCGAGGACCGGTGTGGCGGGGCCGGTTGTGCTGGCGGCTGCCGTGCCCCGAGCACCGGTGTGGCGGGGCCGGTTGTGCCGAGGGGTGCGGTGTCCCGACGCCCGGTCGCGGGGCCGGTTGTGCTGGTGGGTGCCGTGTCGCGAGGCCGGTGCGCCGAGGGCCCGGTCTCCGCGGGGAGACCGGGCCCTCGGGCGCCGTGCGGTTACGCCTTGCGCAGGCGGAAGGTGAGGGACAGGCCCTCGTCGGTGAACGGGTCGCCGTAGGAGCCGTCCGCCTCGCCCTGGGCGAAGTCCGTGGCCAGGACCTCGTCGGCGATCAGGGCCGCGTGCTCGGACAGGGCCGCGATCACCGCGGGGTCCGTTGACGTCCAGCGCAGGGCGATGCGGTCGGCCACGTCCAGGCCGCTGTTCTTGCGGGCCTCCTGGATGAGGCGGATCGCGTCACGGGCGAGACCCGCCCGGCGCAGCTCCTCCGTGATCTCCAGGTCCAGGGCGACCGTGGCGCCCGCGTCGGAGGCCACCGACCAGCCCTCGCGGGGGGTCTCGGTGATGATGACCTCGTCGGGGGCGAGGGCGACGGTCTCGCCGTCGACCTCCACCGCGGCCGTGCCCTCGCGCAGGGCCAGGGACAGCGCGGCCGCGTCGGCGTTCGCGATGGCCTTCGCCACGTCCTGCACCCGCTTGCCGAACCGCTTGCCCAGGGCGCGGAAGTTGGCCTTTGCGGTGGTGTCCACCAGGGAACCGCCGACCTCGGACAGGGTCGCGAGGGCGCTGACGTTCAGCTCCTCGGTGATCTGCGCGTGCAGTTCGGGGTGGAGGGACTCGAAGCCCGCGGCCGCCACCAGCGCGCGGGACAGCGGCTGGCGGGTCTTGACGCCCGACTCCGCGCGCGTGGCGCGGCCCAGTTCGACGAGACGGCGGACCAGGACCATCTGCTTCGACAGCTCCGGGTCGATGGCCGACAGGTCCGCCTCGGGCCAGGACGTCAGGTGCACGGACTCCGGGGCGCCGGGCGTGACCGGCACGACCAGGTCCTGCCACACCCGCTCGGTGATGAACGGGGTCAGCGGGGCCATCAGCCTGGTGACCGTCTCGACCACCTCGTGCAGGGTGCGCAGCGCGGCCTTGTCGCCCTGCCAGAAGCGGCGGCGGGAGCGGCGCACGTACCAGTTCGACAGGTCGTCGACGAAGGCCGACAGCAGCTTGCCGGCCCGCTGGGTGTCGTACGCATCCAGGGACTGGGTCACCTGGTCGGTCAGCGCGTGCAGTTCGGACAGCAGCCAGCGGTCCAGGAGGGGCCGGTCGGCGGGGGCCGGGTCCGCCTCGGACGGCGCCCAGTCGGAGGTGCGGGCGTACAGGGCCTGGAAGGCGACCGTGTTCCAGTAGGTGAGGAGGGTCTTGCGGACCACCTCCTGGATCGTGCCGTGGCCCACCCGGCGGGCCGCCCACGGGGAGCCGCCGGCCGCCATGAACCAGCGGACCGCGTCGGCGCCGTGCCGGTCCATCAGCGGGATCGGCTGCAGGATGTTGCCCAGGTGCTTGGACATCTTGCGGCCGTCCTCGGCGAGGATGTGGCCCAGGCACACGACGTTCTCGTACGACGACTTGTCGAAGACCAGCGTGCCGACCGCCATCAGCGTGTAGAACCAGCCGCGGGTCTGGTCGATGGCCTCGGAGATGAACTGCGCCGGGTAGCGGCTCTCGAACAGCTCCTTGTTCTTGTACGGGTAGCCCCACTGCGCGAACGGCATCGAACCCGAGTCGTACCAGGCGTCGATGACCTCCGGCACGCGCGTGGCGGTCTTGGCGCACTTCGGGCAGGCGAAGGTGACGTCGTCGATGAACGGCCGGTGCGGGTCCAGGTCCGACTGGTCGGTGCCGGTCAGCTCGGTGAGTTCCGCGCGGGAGCCGACGCAGGTGAGGTGGTCGTCCTCGCACCGCCAGATCGGCAGCGGGGTGCCCCAGTAGCGGTTGCGGGACAGCGCCCAGTCGATGTTGTTGTTCAGCCAGTCGCCGTACCGGCCGTGCTTGACCGTGTCCGGGAACCAGTTGGTGTTCTCGTTCTCCCGCAGCAGGCTGTCCTTGATGGCAGTCGTGCGGATGTACCAGGACGGCTGCGCGTAGTAGAGGAGCGCGGTGTGGCAGCGCCAGCAGTGCGGGTAGCTGTGCTCGTACGGGATGTGCTTGAACAGCAGGCCGCGGCTCGCCAGGTCCTCCGTGAGCTTCTCGTCGGCCTTCTTGAAGAAGACGCCCCCTACCAGCGGGACGCTCTCCTCGAAGGTGCCGTCCGGGCGGACCGGGTTCACCACGGGCAGCCCGTAGGCGCGGCAGACCTTGAGGTCGTCCTCACCGAAGGCGGGGGACTGGTGGACCAGACCCGTACCGTCCTCGGTCGTCACGTACTCGGCGTTGACCACGTAGTGGGCCGGTTCCGTGAACTGCACGAGCTCGAACGGACGCCGGTACGTCCAGCGCTCCATCTCGGCGCCGGTGAAGGTCTGCCCGGTGCTCTCCCAGCCCTCGCCGAGCGCCTTGCCGAGCAGCGGCTCGGCGACGACGAGCTTCTCCTCGCCGTCGGTCGCGACGACGTAGGTGACCTCCGGGTGCGCGGCGACCGCGGTGTTGGACACCAGGGTCCAGGGGGTGGTCGTCCAGACGAGCAGCGCGGCCTCGCCGGCGAGCGGGCCGGAGGTGAGCGGGAAGCGGACGTACACGGACGGGTCCACGACCGTCTCGTAGCCCTGCGCCAGCTCGTGGTCGGACAGGCCCGTGCCGCAGCGCGGACACCAGGGGGCGACGCGGTGGTCCTGGACCAGCAGCCCCTTGGAGAAGATCTCCTTCAGCGACCACCAGACGGAGTCGATGTACTCCGGGTCCATGGTGCGGTAGGCGTCGTCGAGGTCGACCCAGTAGCCCATGCGGGTCGTCAGCTCGGTGAAGGCGTCGGTGTGCCGGGTCACCGACTCGCGGCACTTCGCGTTGAACTCGGCGATCCCGTACGCCTCGATGTCCGGCTTGCCGGAGAAGCCCAGCTCCTTCTCGACCGCCAGCTCCACCGGCAGGCCGTGGCAGTCCCAGCCGGCTTTGCGGGCCACGTGGTAGCCGCGCATGGTGCGGAACCGGGGGAAGACGTCCTTGAAGACGCGCGCCTCGATGTGGTGGGCGCCCGGCATGCCGTTCGCGGTGGGCGGGCCCTCGTAGAACACCCACTCGGGGCGGCCCTCGGACTGCTCCAGGGTCTTGGCGAAGATCTTCTGCTCGCGCCAGAATTCGAGCACCGCGTGCTCGAGCGCGGGCAGGTCGACCTGGGCGGGCACCTGGCGGTACGTCGGCGTTGTCATCAGCGAGCTTCCTCCGGCGGACTTGCTGCCTTCCGTCCGGAGGGACGAGAGCGACGACTGCGCGTACGTCCTGCCGTACGCCGTCCACGCCGGTCTCGGCGCGCTCCCGCGGTACCACCCTCCTTGGCCCCCCGGCGCGTTCCGCACGCCGGTGAGCCCCCTCATTGGGGTCGCGATGCCGGTTCTACTGGCCTGTCGGGCGTTCTTCCGGCGGCTCCGGGGTGATCTTCGCGTCGCGCTCGCCCCCGGGCTCCCACCGTCCCCGGGTCGCTCTGGGCTGCGTCCGCCGCTACTCGTCCCCATCCACGCTTTTCGCTGCGCCCAGTGTACGGCGCCGCGGGGACAGCGGCCGACCGGTTTTCCGGCCCCGGACACGAGGCGCGCCACGGGGGCGGGGGCGACCCGAACGGGGGCCTGCGGGCCGGTCCGCGATGCGGGACCCGGGTCTCGGCGGATTACCCGGCGGGGAGCTGGGCACAACGGATGCAGGCTCGCCGCGCGCGTGTGCGAGCCGGGCGAATCGGGCGGTGTGCCCCGTTGCCGCGGGACGCAAGTCGATTTATCGTCCCAGCACGATTCGCGAGCTAGATCACGTATGTGAAGGGACGCGGCCATGGTGGCGAAGAAGACCGCCGTACAGCAGCCGGCGTCCGGCAGGTCCACACGTGCCTCCGGCGGTGCGGCCAAGGACGTGAGCGGGGCGAAGAGCGGGCGGGCGGGCGCAGCGGCGCGTACGGCGAAGCCGGCCGCCGGGGCGGCTCCCGCGAAGAGGGCGGTGGCGGGGAAGGACGCCACGAGGAAGTCGGCGAAGAGGTCCGTGGCGAAGGCCACGGCGAAGGCCGCGGCGAAGGTCACGGAGAAGTCCGAGAAGCCCGCGGCGAAGGTCACGGAGAAGTCCGAGAAGTCCGCGGCGAAGGCCACGGCGAAGGCCGCGGCGAAGTCCGTGGCGAAGAAGGCCGCCGGGAAGGGCGCGGCCGGGCGGAGCGCGGTCGCCGAGGCCGCCACCAGGAAGGGCGCGGCCCGGAAGAGCGCGGTCGCCGGGAGCGCGACCACGACGGCCACGGCCGGGAAGAGCAAGGCCGGGAAGAGCACGACCGAAACGGCGGGCGCGGCCGAGGCCGCGAAGCAGACGGGAGCCACGACAGTGGTTGCGAAGAAGACCCCTGGCACGGCCACGGCGGCGACGACCGGCCTGCCCGAGGCGCGGATCGCCACGGTGGAGCCGGGCGAGCTCGCGGTACGCCCCGGTGAGGACCCCTGGACCCCGGAGGAGGTCGAGGAGGCCCGCACGGAGCTGCTGTCCGAGGACGCCCGGCTGCGCGCCGAGATCAGCTCCTCGGAGGCATCCCTCGTGGGCCTGATGCGGGACTCCGGGGACGGTGCCGGCGACGACCAGGCGGACACCGGCACCAAGAACATCACGCGCGAGCACGAGCTGGCCCTCGCGGCCAACGCGCGCGAGATGCTCATCCAGACCGACCGGGCGCTGGAAAGGCTCGAAGCGGGCACCTACGGCCTGTGCGAGAACTGCGGCGACCCCATCGGCAAGGCGAGGATGCAGGCGTTCCCGAGGGCCACGCTGTGCGTGGAGTGCAAGCAGAAGCAGGAACGCCGGTACTGAGGGCGCCGGGGGACGTGCCGTACCCTCGTCCTCAGTCAGGTACTAGGCGAGGGACTCACGTGGCAGAGGCGGAGCGCATCATCGGTACGCCGGACACCCCAGAGGCGGCGGGGACCGGGCCGGAGCAGGACGAGACCGCTCGCCCCCGGGGCAGGCGCCGGATCGCCGTGCTGTTCGCGGTGGCCGCCCTGGCGTACCTGCTCGATCTGGGCAGCAAGCTGCTCGTGGTGGCCAAGCTGGAGCACCACCCGCCGATCGAGGTCGCGGGTGACTGGCTGAAGTTCGAGGCGATCCGCAACGCCGGCGCGGCCTTCGGCTTCGGCGAGGCCTTCACCGTGATCTTCACGGTGATCGCGGCGGCCGTGATCGTGGTGATCGCGCGCCTCGCCCGCAAGCTCTACAGCGTGCCGTGGGCGGTAGCGCTCGGCCTGCTGCTGGGCGGCGCGCTCGGCAACCTCACCGACCGGATCTTCCGTTCGCCGGGGATCTTCGAGGGCGCGGTCGTCGACTTCATCGCGCCCAAGGGCTTCGCCGTCTTCAACCTGGCCGACTCGGCGATCGTGTGCGGCGGCATCCTGATCGTGCTGCTGTCCTTCCGGGGCCTCGACCCGGACGGGACCGTCCACAAGGACTGAGCGCGCGTACGGGGCTGTCTCACCCGTCCGGCATACTCGACGGGTGAGCACGATTCCCGAGATCCGTACCCTGCCCGTGCCCGACGGCCTGGAGGGCGAGCGCGTCGACGCCGCCATCTCCCGCATGTTCGGCTTCTCCCGCAGCAAGGCCGCGGAGCTGGCCGGGGCGGGCAAGGTGCTGGTCGACGGCGCGGTCGTCGGCAAGTCGGAGCGGGTGCGCGGAGGCGCCTGGCTCGAGGTGGAGATGCCGCAGGCGCCCGCGCCCGTGCAGGTCGTCGCGGAGCCGGTCGAGGGCATGGAGATCGTGCACGACGACGATGACGTGGTCGTGATCGTCAAGCCGGTGGGCGTGGCCGCGCACCCGTCGCCGGGCTGGACCGGGCCGACGGTCATCGGCGGGCTGGCCGCGGCCGGGTACCGCATCTCCACCTCCGGCGCCGCCGAGCGCCAGGGCATCGTGCACCGCCTCGACGTGGGCACCTCGGGCCTCATGGTGGTCGCCAAGTCGGAGTACGCGTACACCTCGCTCAAGCGCCAGTTCAAGGAGCGCACGGTCGACAAGCGCTACCACACGCTCGTGCAGGGCCACCCCGATCCCACCAGCGGCACCATCGACGCGCCCATCGGCCGCCACCCCCAGCACGACTACAAGTGGGCGGTCACCGCCGACGGCAAGCCCTCCGTCACGCACTACGACCTCATCGAGGCGTTCCGCGCGGCCTCCCTCCTCGACGTCAAGCTGGAGACCGGCCGCACCCACCAGATCCGCGTCCACATGGCCGCCCACCGCCACCCCTGCGTCGGCGACCTCACCTACGGCGCCGACCCGACCCTCGCCAAGCGGCTGCACCTGACCCGGCAGTGGCTGCACGCCGTGCGCCTCGGCTTCGAGCACCCCGGGGACGGGCAGTGGGTCGAGTTCGCCTGTGACTACCCGGCCGATCTGCAGAGCGCCCTGGACCAGGTCCGCGAGGAGACCTACCGGTGAGCCCGTCGGCGTACGAGGTGCGGGTCGCCGAGGACGCCGCGGACCGCGAGGCCTGCTTCGCCCTGCGCAAGGAGGTCTTCGTCCGCGAGCAGGGCGTGCCCGAGGACCTGGAGTACGACGAGTACGACGCCGTGGCCGTGCACCTGCTGGCGGTGCGGGAGGACGGGGTCGCGCTCGGCACGGGACGGCTGCTGTACGGCGAGGCGGCCGCGGCGAAGACCGGCGGCGACCCGTCGGTCGGGTCCCTGGGGCGGCTCGCCGTGGCCGCTCAGGCGCGCGGACTGGGCGTCGGCGTCGCGCTGGTGCGGGCCGTCGAGGAGGCCGCACGCGCGCGCGGGCTGGCCGCGGTGGACCTGCACGCGCAGACCCACGCCCTGGGGTTCTACGAGCGGCTGGGGTACGAGGCGTACGGACCCGTGTACCCGGAGGCGGGGATACCGCACCGGGCGATGCGGCGCCCGCTGTAGCCGAGAGCGGCGCCCGGTGTAGCCGGGAGGCCGAAATCGCTGGTCGCGGCGGCGGCGTGGCAGGCTGGATGTCTTCCGTCCGTCCGTCGACCCGCCCGGAGCGCTGACCGTGGACCAACTGGCCCTGTTGTTCGTGCTCTTGCTCGGGGCCCTGGTGAGCGTCCCCGTCGGAGACCGGTTCGGTCTGCCGGCGCCGGTGCTGATGACGCTGCTCGGGATCGTCCTCGCCGTGCTCGACTTCGTCCCGAACGTCGACGTGCGGCCCGAGCTGATCCTGCCGCTGCTGCTGCCGCCCCTGCTGTACGCGGCGGTGCGGCGGACGTCCTGGCGGCAGTTCGCGGCCAACCGGCGGCCGATCTTCCTGCTGGCCGTGGCGCTGGTGTTCGTCACCATGGCCGCGGTGGCCGCCGTGGCCGCCGCGATCGTGCCGGGGCTGCCGGTCGCCGCCGCCTTCGCGCTCGGCGCGCTGGTCGCGCCGCCCGACCCGGTCGCGGCGACCGCGGTCGCCGGTCAGCTGGGGCTGCCGCGCCGGCTGGTGTCCATCCTGGAGGGCGAGGGCCTGTTCAACGACGTGACGGCGATCGTGCTCTACCACGTCGCGATCACCGCCGTCGTCACCGGTTCCTTCTCGCCCTGGCGGGCCGGGCTGGACCTGGTGCTGTCCGCCGTCGTGGCCGTCGTGGTGGGGCTGGGCCTCGGCTGGGGCGCCAACAAGCTGCTGGACCTGCTGGGGGACGCCACCCTGCAGATCGGGCTCACGCTGCTGGTGCCGTACGCCTCCTACGTGCTCGCGGAGGAGCTGCACGGCTCGGGCGTGCTCGCCGTGCTGACCACCGCGCTGTTCCTCGCCGAGTACGCCACCGACGCCGACGACGTGATGATCCGGCTCGCCGGGCACACCTTCTGGAACATCGTCGACACGCTCGTCACCGGTGTGGCGTTCGGGCTGATCGGACTGGAACTGCACAACGCGATCCGGACGGCGTCCGGGCGGTGGGGCGAGATGCTCGGCTGGGCGGCGGCGGTCGTGGTCGTCGTGGTGCTGGTGCGGCTGGTCTGGCTGCTGCCGGCCACCTGGCTCACCAAACGGCTGCACGCCCGGCGGGACCACGACGAGGACATCCCGGCGAGCTGGCGGGAGACCGTCGTCATGTGGTGGTCCGGGATGCGGGGCGTGGCCTCCGTGGCGCTGGCGCTGGCGATCCCGCTGACGACCGACGACGGCTCGCCCTTTCCGGACCGCGACGAGATCGTGTTCATCGCCTTCGGGGTGATCATGGCGACCCTGGTGCTCCAGGGGCTGACGCTGCCGTGGCTGGTGAAGCGGCTCGGGGTGCGCGCCGACACCGAACGCGAGAAGGACTTCGAGAAGGCGCTCGCGGCCCGGGCGGCGAAGGCGGCTAAGCGCCGGCTGCGGGAGATCGAGCAGGTGGAGGAGTTGCCGGACGAGCTGTCCGAGCAGATGCAGCGGCGGGCCTTCGACATCGGACTGCGCATCAGCCCGGAGATCGGGGAGGACGAACGGCGCGAGGACCACGAGATGCGGGTACGGCGGCTGAAGCGGGTGCGGCGCATCCAGAACGAGATGCTGAGCGCGGCACGGCACGAGGTGCTGGCGGCGCGCAGCGAACCGGGCGCCGATCCGGAGGTGGTGGACCGGGTGCTGCGCCACCTCGACGTGCGCAGCATGCGGTGAGGCGGCGGGCGCGGCACCGGCGTGGCCGACGGCGAGGGTGCTCGCCGTCGGCGGCCGGCCGTTTGTAGGGTCTGTCCATGGCTCGCAACGTGGTGATCAGTGGTGGCGGTACGGGGATCGGGCTCGCCGCGGCCCGCGTCTTCGCCGAGGACGGGGACCGGGTGCTGCTGGTCGGGCGGCGGGGCGACGTGCTGGAGCGGGCGGACGTGCCCGGCGCGTCGACTTACGCCGCCGATCTCAGTGATCCGGGCGCCGTGCGCGGACTCGCCGCCCACGTGGAGCGGGAGTTCGGCGCCGTCGACGTACTGGTGCACGGGGCCGGGGGCAACGGGCAGCTCGAGGAGCCGGCCGGCGGCGACGACCCGCTCGACCGCGTCGCGCACGAATGGACCGTCGACTTCCGGCTCAACACCCTGACCGCGGCGCTGCTCACCGAGGGGCTGAAGGACCGGCTGGCCTCGCCCGGCGGGCGGGTGCTGTTCATCAGCTCCATCGCCGCCTACCGGGGCTCCGGCAGCGGGGCGTACGGCGGGGCCAAGGCCGCGCTGCACCCCTACGCCCACGACCTGGCCCGCACGCTGGGGCCGCGCGGGATCACCGTGAACGTGGTCGCGCCCGGCTACATCGAGGGCACCGGGTTCTTCGGCCCGCGCATCGACCCGGCCCGCCGCGAACGGCTGGCCGGCGAAACCCTGGACAAGCGCGTCGGCACCCCCGGAGACGTCGCCGCGACCCTGCACTGGCTCGCCTCCCCGGGCGCCGGGCACATCACCTCGCAGATCGTCCAGGTCAACGGCGGCGCGGAGCGCGGGCACTGAGCCCGCGCCCGCTCAGCCCCGGCCGGTCCGCGGCGTCTCGTGGGCGCGGCGCACGGCGGCGCCGTCCCGGGCCGCGCCGTCCCGGGCCGCCCGCAGGATCCCGTCCGCGGACGTCCGGGGCGGCGGCAGCGCCGCGTCGGCCGTGTTGACGCGGGGCAGCGCGTAGGGGTGGTGCTCGCTCAGCCAGGTGATCATCCGCTCGCGGACCGTCACCCGCACCGTCCAGATGTCGTCCGCGTCCTTCGCCGTCACCAGCGCCCGCACCTGGATGGTGTTCGGGGTGGAGTCCGTGACGGCCACGCCGTAGTCGCGGCCGTCCCAGGCGGGGCAGGAGCGCAGGATGTCGCGGAGCTGCTCGCGCATCGCCTCCACCGGCGCCGAGTGGTCGAGGTGCCAGTAGACGATGCCCGTCATCTGACTGCTGCCGCGCGACCAGTTCTCGAACGGCTTGGAGGTGAAGTACGACACCGGCATGGTGATCCGGCGCTCGTCCCACGTCCGCACCGTCAGGAACGTCAGCGTGATCTCCTCGACCGTGCCCCACTCGCCGTCCACCACCACCGTGTCGCCGATGCGCACCATGTCGCCGAAGGCGATCTGCAGCCCGGCGAACATGTTGCTGAGCGTGGACTGGGCGGCGACACCGGCGACGATGCCGAGGATGCCGGCCGAGGCCAGCAGCGAGGCGCCGGCCGCCCGCATCGCCGGGAACGTCAGCAGCATCGCGGCCGCGGCCACCACGCCGACGATCGCCGAGACCACCCGCATGATCAGCTCGACCTGGGTGCGGACCCGCCGGACCCGCGCCGGGTCGCGGTGGACGCGGGCGTAACGGCTGTACGACGTCTCGACGACCGCCGCCGCGATCCGGATCACCAGCCAGGCCGCCGACCCGATCAGCACCAGGGTCAGGGTCCGGCCGACGCCGACCCGGTGCTGCGGCAGCAGGTCCGCCTGGTCGTAGGACCCTCTGAGGAGGGCCGCGCACAGCACGAGCTGGTAGGGCACGCGGGCACGGCGCAGCAGACCCCACAGCGGGGTCTCGTGGTGCCGCCCGTCGGCCTTGCGCAGCAACTGGTCGGTGACCCAGCCGACAGCCAGCGTCAGCACGACCGAGCCGCCGAGCACGATCAGCGGACGCAGTACGTTCTCCATGCCGTCGAACCTAACCGGCCCCGGGCGGGCACGAACATGTGAGTTTCACGCGTTCCTGGGTACGGCCGCGAGCACGCGTTGTCGTACCCCGCTGGCACCATGGCCCCATGAACCTCATGCTCTTTCACTCCACCTACGGCCTCAGGCCCGCGGTGCGTCAGGCCGCGGACCGGCTGCGCGACGCCGGACACGAGGTGTGGATCCCGGACCTCTTCGAGGGGCGCACGTTCGACACGGTCGAGGAGGGCATGGCCTTCAAGGACGAGATCGGCCAGGACGAGCTGCTGAGACGGGCCGTGCTGGCCGCCGCCCCCTACTCGGAACGGGGACTGGTGTACGCCGGGTTCTCCCTGGGCGCGGCCGTCGCCCAGACCCTGGCGCTCGGCGACGAGAAGGCGCGCGGGCTGCTGCTCCTGCACGGCACCTCCGACGTCGCGCCGAACGCCTCCGCGGACGGCCTGCCGGTCCAGCTGCACGTGGCCGAGCCGGACGCGTTCGAGCCCGACGACTGGCTGAGCGCCTGGTACCTGCGGATGGGCAGGGCGGGCGCCGATATCGAGGTGTACCGGTACGCCGGGGCCGGTCACCTGTACACCGACCCCGGCCTGCCGGACTACGACGAGGAGGCGGCCGAGGCCACCTGGCGGACGGCGCTCGGCTTCCTGGAGTCGCTCCGGTGATCCGCTACACCGGGTCGTAGGTCCGTTCCACCTTCTGCGTGCCGCTGCGGGTGCGGTAGGAGCGGGCCCACGACGAGGTCGCGTTCGCCGACGTGCGGTCGGACAGGACGTAGTAGTCCATCTGCGCGCGCTCGGCCGTGACGTCCAGGACGCCGTAGCCGTGCCGGTCGGTGTCGACCCAGTGGACGTGCCGGTTGGCGGCCTTGATGACCGGCGCGGCGATCGCGGAGACCGTGCCCTCGGGGACCTTCACGATGTCGTCCAGATTGTCGGAGGTCACCGAGGTGACCACGAACTCCGTGGCGGCCGAGGCGGACAGCGGATAGGTGCCGGCGTCCACGGGCACGTCGTTGGCCCACGCCATGTGGATGTCGCCGGTGAGGAAGACGGTGTTGCGGATGGCGTTGGACCGCAGGTGGGCCAGCAGCTCCCGCCGGTCGTCGGTGTAGCCGTCCCACTGGTCGGTGTTGAGGGCGAGGCCCTCCTTCGGCAGCCCGAGCAACTCGGCGAGCGGCTTCAGCAGGTCGGCGGAGAGGGAGCCGACGGCGAACGGCGAGATCATCACCGAGTTGCCGACCAGCCGCCAGGTGGTGTCGGACGTCTTCAGCCCCGCCTTCAGCCAGTCGAGCTGGGCGCGCCCGGTGATCGTGCGGTCCGGGTCGTCCACCGAGCCGTTGCCGACCTTGACCTGCTGCGAGCGGAACGAGCGCAGGTCGAGCAGCGACAGGTCGGCGAGCCTGCCGAAGCGCAGCCGGCGGTAGGTGGTGCCGGCGGTCGCCGGGCGCACCGGCATCCACTCGAAGTAGGCCTGCCTGGCCGCCGCCTGACGGGCCGACCAGCTGCCCTCGGCGCCCTCGGTGTGGTTCTCGGCGCCGCCCGACCAGGCGTCGTTGGCGAACTCGTGGTCGTCCCAGATCGCGATGACCGGCGCCTTGTGGTGCAGCGCCTGCAGATCGGGGTCGGTCTTGTACCTGCCGTGGCGGGTGCGGTAGTCGGCGAGGGTGAGGATCTCGTGGGTGGGCGCGTGCGGCCGTACGACGGTCCCGCGGGTGCCGTAGTCGCCGCTGCCGTACTCGTAGATGTAGTCCCCGAGGTGCAGCCAGGCGTCCAGGTCGCCGCGGGCCGCGAGGTGGCGGTACGCGGAGAACCAGCCGGCCTCCCAGTTGGCGCAGGAGACCACGCCGAAGCGCAGGCCGGACACCGCCGCGTCCGCCGCCGGCGCGGTGCGGGTGCGCGCCGGCGGGGAGTCGGTGCCGCCCGCGGAGAAGCGGAACCAGTAGTCGGTGGCCGGCTCAAGGCCGCGGACGTCGGCCTTGACGGTGTGGTCGGAGGCGGCGGTCGCGGTGACGGACCCCTCGGTGACGATGTCCGTGAACGCCTTGTCCCGGGCGACGACCCAGCCGACCTCGGTGTCCGGGCCGAGCCCGGAGCCGGGCACGGCCTCGGCGGTGGGGGTCACCCGGGTCCACAGCAGGACGCCGTCGGGCAGTGGGTCGCCGGAGGCGACGCCGTGCAGGAAGGCGGGGGTGCCGGCGGCCGCGCGGGCGGGCAGCGCGGCGGCCAGCGGACCGGCCAGAACGGCGGTGGCCGCGGCGGCCTTGACGATCGTACGGCGGCGCGGCGAAAGCGAGTTGACGCTCTCGGCGGGCGCGGATGCTCTGTATCGACTGGTCACGACCGATCAGGTTACTGATCGGTATGAACGGGAGCGGGTGAACTCGGAAAGTTCGCCCGCTCTTCCGCTGAAGGTCGCCTCGGACGGTCCGTCAGCCCTTGAGGGCCGCGCCGACCACCTGGTTGAACTGGGCCACCGTCATGGGCGGGTTGCCGTTGCCGTCGGCGGTGAGCATCTTGCCGTTCATGACGAGGCTCGGGGTGCCGGTGACGCCGTCCTTGTTGGTGTCGAAGGTCTTCGACATGGCGAGCGCCCAGGCGTCGTAGGTGCCCTTCTTCACCGCGTTCTGGAAGCCGGCGTTGTCCTTCAGGGCGGGAACGGTCTGGGCGACCTTGATGAGGTAGTCGTCGCTCTTGAACTTGTCGTCCGACTCGTCGGGGTGCCACTTCTTGGAGTAGAGCGCGGTCTTGTACTCCAGGAACGCCTCGTCGCTGACGTTCAGCGCGGCGCCCATGGCGCTCATCGCGTTCTTGGAGCCCTCGCCGCGCGAGCCGATCTGGCCCTTGCCGAGGGAGTCGCCGTCGAGGAACGTGCCGCCGACGTACTGGAGCTTGTACTTGCCGCTGTCGAGGTCCTTCTTCACGGTCGGGCCGACGGTTTCCTCGAACTGGGCGCAGATCGGGCAGCGGGGGTCCTCGTAGATCTTCAGCGTCTTCTTGGCGCTCGCCTTGCCGATGACGACCGTCGTGCCGTTCGTGCCCGTGGTGTTGGCCGGCGCGACGACCTTGTCGTCCTTCACGGCCTCCCAGTGGCCGGGCTTGTTCGCCTGGACGACGGCGTAGCCTATGCCGCCGGCCGCGGCCAGCACGGCGACGACCGAACAGGCCACGATGACCTGCCGCTTGACCTTGGCCCGCTTGGCCTGGCGCTCGCGCTCCTGCCTCAGCCGCTCACGGGCCGCCGTCTTGGCCGACTGGGTGTTCCGCTTGCTCATATCGGTGATCTCCATGTGGGACGCGCATGTGTGGTGCGCGGGATACGTGTGGGGGTCTGCTGGTACTCGACTGTGGTTCAGGCGAACGCGGCCGAGCACGGCGGTCCACGCCGTCCCAGGGAGTGCACGAGAAGCCGGTCGCGGACGACGGCGGACCGGCGGACGGGACGCCGCAGGCGCCCCTGCGCCTCGGCGGGCCGGACGGCCACCGCGGCCGCCGCGAGCAGCAGCGGCCGGAACGTGGTCGCGGCGACCGCCCGCAGCAGCTGGGCCAGGGCCCGCTCACCGCGGCGCAGCCAGGCGGCGGCCAGCAGCCCCACGGCGACGTGCGCGCCGAGCAGCAGCCAGGCGGTCGCCGGGTCGGCGTGGGCGAGCAGTACGGCGAGCCGGTCGGCGCCGGTGCCCGTCACGTGCGCCAGCGGGCTGCCGACCTCGGTGCGGTTGCCGCACAGCACGTCGAAGCCGACGGAACGCAGGGGGCCCGCGACCGGGCCGCCCGCGCGGCCGTAGCAGAGGTGCTGTCCGGTGGTGAAGACCGTGTCGGCGGCCAGCTCCAGCGGGACCAGCGCGGCGGCGATGCGCCCGAAGCCGCGCTCGCCGCCGGCCAGCGCGTAGGCGGCCGCGAACACGGCGGCGGCGACCGCGGCCACCGTGCTCAGCGGCAGCGGGACCCGTGACAGCAGCACGTGCGACGTGGTGCTGAGCGTCACGACGAGCGCCGTGAACACGGCCGCGCGCACGGCTCTCAGCGGGGTCCCGGATATGTCCATAGCGCAGGAGAGTCTGTCACGCCGTGCCGTAAGGGACCCCTAAAGGGTCCCTGTGAGGCACGATCCGTCACAGACCCGGGATCCGGCCGTTGCGGAACAGGTCCACGAAGATCTGGTGGTCGGCACGCGCGCGTGCGCCGTAGTCGTGCGCGAAGTCCACCAGCAGGCCCGCGAAGCCGTCCTCGTCGGCGGCGATCGCCGCGTCGATCGCCCGCTCGGTGGAGAAGGGCACCAGCGACTCGCCGGAGGTGTCGTCCGCCGCGGAGTGCATGGTCGCCGTGGCCCGGCCGAGATCGGCCACCACCTGGGCGATCTCCTCCGGGTCGTCGATGTCGCCCCAGTCCAGGTCCACGGCGTACGGCGAGACCTCGGCGACCAGCTGGCCCGCCCCGTCCAGCTCGGTCCAGCCCAGCCAGGGGTCGGCGTGCTGCTGCAGGGCGCGCTGGGAGATCACCGTGCGGTGGCCCTCGTGCTGGAAGTAGTCGCGGATCGCCGGGTCGGTGACGTGGCGGGAGACCGCCGGGGTCTGGGCCTGCTTGATGTAGATCACGACGTCGTTCTCCAGGGCGTCGGTGTGCCCCTCCAGCAGGATGTTGTACGACGGCAGCCCGGCCGACCCGATGCCGATGCCGCGGCGGCCGACGACGTCCTTGACCCGGTAGGAGTCCGGGCGGGCCAGGGACGCCTCCGGCAGCGTCTCCAGGTAGCCGTCGAAGGCCGCCAGCACCTTGTAGCGGGTGGCGGCGTCCAGCTCGATGGAGCCGCCGCCCGGCGCGAACCGGCGCTCGAAGTCGCGGATCTCCGTCATCGACTCCAGCAGCCCGAAGCGGGTCAGGGACCGGGCGTCGCGCAGCGCGTCCAGCAGCGGGCCCTGCGCGGTGTCCAGGGTGAAGGGCGGCACCTCGTCGCTCTTGGCGCCCGTGGCCAGGGCGTGCACGCGCTCGCGGTACGCGCCCGCGTAGATCCCCACCAGTTCGCCGATCTGGCCGTCGCTGAGCGCCTTCGCGTAGCCGATCAGCGCGATCGAGGCGGCGAAGCGCTTCAGGTCCCAGGTGAAGGGGCCGACGTACGCCTCGTCGAAGTCGTTGACGTTGAAGATCAGGCGGCCGTTGGCGTCCAGGTAGGTGCCGAAGTTCTCCGCGTGCAGGTCGCCGTGGATCCACACCCGCGAGGTGCGCTCGTCCAGGTACGGGCCGCTGAAGGTCCGCCCGTCGCCGCGCCCGGCGTGCTCCGCGTCCAGGTCGTGGTAGAAGAGGCAGGCCGTCCCCCGGTAGAACGCGAAGGCCGAGGACGCCATCTTCCGGAACTTCACGCGGAACGCGGCCGGATCGGCGGCCAGGAGCTCGCCGAAGGCGGTGTCGAAGACGGCGAGGATCTCCTCGCCGCGCTGCTCGTCGTTGAGCTGGGGGACCGGCATCGCTGGGTGCCTCCTGGTGCATGACATTGAGTGACGAGAGAGTCGTCACGTCCAACGGGAGAAGGTACGCGGGAGTGCCCGTGACCCACGCATGAAGGTACGCGCCGAAGGCCCGCGCGTGTCAGTGCCGAGGCATAGACTTCGACGCTGACCCCAGGACTGTCCGCCAGCCCGTCGTCCCGTGTTTCCCTTGGAGGCCGAACCGTGTCGAAGCCGCCGTTCACGCACCTGCACGTCCACACCCAGTACTCGCTGCTGGACGGTGCCGCGCGGCTGAAGGACATGTTCAACGCCTGCAACGAGATGGGCATGACGCACATCGCCATGTCCGACCACGGCAACCTCCACGGCGCGTACGACTTCTACCACTCCGCGAAGAAGGCCGGGATCACCCCGATCATCGGGATCGAGGCGTATGTCGCCCCCGAGTCCCGGCGCAACAAGCGCAAGATCCAGTGGGGCCAGCCGCACCAGAAGCGGGACGACGTGTCCGGTTCCGGCGGTTACACCCACAAGACGATGTGGGCGGTGAACAGCACCGGGCTGCACAACCTCTTCCGGCTCTCCTCGGACGCGTACGCCGAGGGCTGGCTGCAGAAGTGGCCCCGGATGGACAAGGAGACCATCGCCCACTGGTCCGAGGGCATCGTCGCCTCCACCGGCTGTCCCTCCGGCGAGCTCCAGACCCGCCTGCGCCTCGGCCAGTACGACGAGGCGCTGAAGGCGGCCGCCGACTACCAGGACATCTTCGGCAAGGACCGCTACTTCCTGGAGCTGATGGACCACGGCATCGAGATCGAGCGCCGGGTCCGCGACGGCCTGCTCGACATCGGCAAGAAGCTCGGCATCCCGCCCCTGGTCACCAACGACTCGCACTACACGTACGCGCACGAGGCCGGCGCCCACGACGCCCTGCTGTGCATCCAGACCGGCAAGAACCTCTCCGACCCCGACCGCTTCAAGTTCGACGGCACCGGCTACTACCTGAAGTCCACCGACGAGATGTACGCCATCGACTCCTCGGACGCCTGGCAGGAGGGCTGCCGCAACACCCTGCTGGTGGCCGAACAGGTCGACACCACCGGCATGTTCGAGAAGCGCGACCTGATGCCCAAGTTCGACATCCCCGAGGGCTACACGGAGGTCACCTGGTTCAAGGAGGAGGTCCGCCGCGGCATGGAGCGCCGCTACCCGGGCGGCATCCCCGAGGACCGCCAGAAGCAGGCCGACTACGAGATGGACGTCATCATCTCGATGGGCTTCCCCGGCTACTTCCTCGTCGTCGCCGACTTCATCATGTGGGCCAAGAACAACGGCATCGCGGTCGGCCCCGGCCGTGGGTCCGCGGCCGGCTCGATCGTCGCCTACGCCATGGGCATCACCGACCTCGACCCGATCCCGCACGGCCTGATCTTCGAGCGGTTCCTCAACCCCGAGCGCATCTCCATGCCCGACGTCGACATCGACTTC
This sequence comes from Streptomyces sp. NPDC020996, assembly GCF_040641355.1. Lineage (NCBI taxonomy): Bacteria > Bacillati > Actinomycetota > Actinomycetes > Kitasatosporales > Streptomycetaceae > Streptomyces > Streptomyces sp. NPDC020996. Next base: position 144,829 of record NZ_JBFADM010000005.1, on the reverse strand, counting down.
GACGAGCGCAGGCGCGTCGAGGTGATCAGGTACGTGACGGAGAAGTACGGCGCCGACAAGGTCGCCATGATCGGCACCTACGGCACCATCAAGGCCAAGAACGCCATCAAGGACTCCGCGCGCGTGCTGGGCTACCCGTACGCGATGGGCGACCGCATCACCAAGGCCATGCCCGCCGACGTCCTCGGCAAGGGCATCCCGCTGTCCGGCATCACCGACCCCGCCCACCCCCGCTACTCCGAGGCGGGCGAGGTGCGGGCGATGTACGAGAACGAGCCGGACGTGAAGAAGGTCATCGACACCGCCAAGGGCGTCGAGGGCCTGGTGCGGCAGATGGGCGTGCACGCCGCCGGCGTGATCATGTCCAGCGAGACCATCACCGAGCACGTCCCCGTCTGGGTCAGGCACACCGACGGCGTGACCATCACCCAGTGGGACTACCCGAGCTGCGAGTCGCTCGGCCTGCTGAAGATGGACTTCCTCGGCCTGCGCAACCTCACGATCATGGACGACGCCGTCAAGATGGTGAAGTCCAACAAGGGCATCGACATCGACCTGCTGTCGCTCCCGCTGGACGACCCCACGACCTTCGACCTGCTCCAGCGCGGCGACACGCTCGGCGTCTTCCAGTTCGACGGCGGCCCCATGCGCTCGCTGCTGCGCCTGATGAAGCCGGACAACTTCGAGGACATCTCCGCCGTCTCCGCCCTGTACCGGCCGGGCCCGATGGGCATGAACTCCCACACGAACTACGCGCTGCGCAAGAACAAGCAGCAGGAGATCACGCCGATCCACCCCGAGCTGGAGGCGCCGCTCAAGGAGGTCCTGGACGTCACCTACGGCCTGATCGTCTACCAGGAGCAGGTGCAGAAGGCCGCCCAGATCATCGCCGGCTACTCGCTCGGCGAGGCCGACATCCTGCGCCGCGTGATGGGCAAGAAGAAGCCCGACGAGCTGGCCAAGAACTTCACCATCTTCCAGGCCGGCGCCCGCAAGAACGGCTACAGCGACGAGGCCATCCAGGCGCTGTGGGACGTGCTGGTCCCCTTCGCCGGGTACGCGTTCAACAAGGCGCACTCGGCCGCGTACGGCCTGGTGTCGTACTGGACCGCCTACCTCAAGGCGAACCACCCCGCCGAGTACATGGCGGCCCTGCTGACCTCCGTGAAGGACGACAAGGACAAGTCGGCGGTCTACCTCAACGAGTGCCGCCGCATGGGCATCCGGGTGCTGCCGCCGAACGTCAACGAGTCCGAGGCCAACTTCGCCGCCCAGGGCGACGACGTGATCCTCTTCGGCCTCTCCGCCGTCCGCAACGTCGGCACCAACGTCGTCGAGTCGATCATCAAGTGCCGCAAGGCCAAGGGGAAGTACGCCTCCTTCCCCGACTACCTCGACAAGGTCGAGGCGGTGGTCTGCAACAAGCGCACCACGGAATCGCTGATCAAGGCCGGCGCCTTCGACTCCCTGGGCCACACCCGCAAGGGGCTGACGGCGCAGTACGAGCCGATGATCGACAACGTGGTCGCGGTCAAGCGCAAGGAGGCCGAGGGACAGTTCGACCTCTTCGGCGGGATGGGGGAGGAGCAGAACGACGAGCCCGGCTTCGGGCTGGACGTGGAGTTCGGCACCGACGAGTGGGACAAGACGTACCTGCTCGCCCAGGAGCGGGAGATGCTCGGTCTCTACGTCTCCGACCACCCGCTGTTCGGCCTGGAGCACGTGCTGTCGGACAAGGCGGACGCGGGCATCGCCCAGCTCACCGGCGGTGAGCACGCCGACGGCGCGGTCGTGACGATCGGCGGCATCATCTCGGGCCTGCAGCGCAAGATGACCAAGCAGGGCAACGCCTGGGCGATCGCCACGGTCGAGGACCTCGCCGGTTCCATCGAGTGCATGTTCTTCCCGGCCACCTACCAGCTGGTGTCGACCCAACTCGTCGAGGACGCGGTCGTGTTCGTCAAGGGCCGCCTCGACAAGCGCGAGGACGTGCCCCGGCTCGTCGCGATGGAGCTGCAGGTCCCCGACCTGTCCAACGCGGGCACCAACGCGCCCGTGGTGCTCACCATCCCGGCGGTGAAGGTGACCCCGCCGATGGTCAGCCGCCTCGGCGAGATCCTCAGCCACCACAGGGGCGACAGCGAGGTCCGCATCAAGCTCCAGGGCCCGACCAGGACGACGGTCCTGCGCCTGGACCGGCACCGGGTGAAGCCGGACCCGGCGCTGTTCGGCGATCTGAAGGTGCTGCTCGGCCCGTCCTGCCTGGCGGGCTGAACGTCGAAAGCGCGCGAGGGGCGCACCCGGTGCGGGTGCGCCCCTCGCGTCCGTGCCGGGCGGGCGCGGCCCGGTCAGTTGTGGCCGAGCTTCTTCGGCTTGCGGCCGTGCTCGACGACGTCTGCGGGGCTGGACGCCTCGGTGGCCACCGCGGTCTGCTGCTCGGCGCGCTCGGGAGCCTGCCGCTGGCTGCGCATCTGGTTCCCGCCCTGCTTGCGGTTCTTGTTCTTGGCCATGGAAATCTGCCTCCTTGTGGGGCATCTGGGGGCCAGGGACGGGATCAGATTCACATAGGCTTACAAGGTGCGCATGTCGGACAATTACCGTGCGTGACAGGGGTCATGGGAGCGCGCGGCCCCGAAACGCCACGCCGAAGATCGAGTTCCGGCCGTTTACCCCCGTGCTGTCGGGCAGACTCGAAGCAAGCCCGAAGCAAACCTCCCGGAAAGAGGGTGGATCGCGTGGACCGCTGCATCGTCCTGGTGGACGCCGGGTATCTGCTGGGGGCCGCCGCCAGTCTGCTCGCCGGGGAGCCCTCCCGGTCGCGGATCACCGTCGACCACACCGCTCTCATCCAGGGGCTGCGCGAGCGCGCCGAGTCCGAGACGGAACGGCCGCTGCTGCGCATCTACTGGTTCGACGGCGCCCCCGACCGCGTCCCGCAGCCCGAGCACCGCAGGCTGCGTGTGATGCCCCGGGTCACCGTCCGGCTCGGCGCGCTGACCCGCAGCGACGGACGCTGGGCCCAGAAGGGCGTGGACGCCGCCATGCACGCCGAGCTGACCGAGCTGGCCCGCAACCGCGCCTGCTCCGACATCGTCCTCGTCACCGGCGACGGCGACCTGCTGCCGGGCATGATGGCGGCCAAGGAGCACGGGGTCGCCGTGCACCTGTGGGCCGTGCAGGCCGCCGACGGCGACTACAACCAGTCCGAGGACCTGGTCGCCGAGGCCGACGAGCGGCGCGTCCTGGACCGCGCCTGGATCACCAAGGCGGTACGGGCCAAGGAGGTCGGCGGGGTCTGCGCGCCGCCGCCCGCGCCGCGGCCGGAGATCGCCGCGATCCTGTCCGCGCCGCTGCCGGAGTCCGCGCTCGGGGCCGCCGAGCGGCCAGCCGAGGCGGGCGAGCACCCCCCGGCGGCCGCCGCCCCCCGGAACGGCACGCAGGAGCGGGCGTCCGCGCCCAAGGGCGTGCCGACCCCCAAGGACCTGGCGGCGATGCGCGCCCCCGGCGTGCAGCCCGCCCCGCAGCCCGCGAGCGCGACGCTGCGCTGGTCCTCCGACCGGGGGTGGGTCGACCGGCCGGCCGTCGAGCCGCCCGAGGCCGCCTCCATGCCGACGCTGGCGCAGCTGACCACGGCGGAGCAACGGTGGGCCGACCGGGAGGAGGACATCACCACGGTCGGCGGCGATCCCTACGAGGTCGGACAGGTGTTCGCCCGACGGTGGATCGGGCGGCTGGGGGACCAGAGCCATCTGCAGCGGCTGTCCGGCATGTACCCGCGCATCCCGCACCGGATCGACGGGGAGCTGCTGCGGTACGCGGCGCGGTTCGGGCTGCTCGCCCACAAGGACGACCAGATCGACGAGCACGACCGTTACGCCATCCGGGCCGGCTTCTGGCGGGAGCTCGACGCCCGGACGGGCACCGAGCGCGGGCCGGCGGCCGAGTAGGTCTCCACCGTTCTCCCGCTCTCCGCCGCTGTCCACCGCTCTCCACCGGCGGTTCTTTACCGGCGCATGCGCTGTTGTCGACCGACCCGAGACCTGGCGGTGCGCGCGGACGACGTACCCTCGTCCTTTGTGAGTACGCGCGCGGCACAGGCACTTCGGCACGGCGACGATGTCGTGTGCGCGGTGCGCGGGCTGACCAAGACCTACCCGGCGGTGCGCGGCCGGCGGGGCGCTCCCGGAACACCCGCGGTGCGGGCCGTCGACGACGTGCGGCTGGACGTCCGGCGCGGTGAGGTCTTCGGGCTCCTCGGGCCGAACGGCGCCGGCAAGTCCACCCTGGTGCGGCAGCTGACCGGGCTGATGCGTCCCGACGCGGGGAGCGTCGAGATCCTCGGCCACGACATCGTGCGGCACCCGGAACGGGCGGCGCGCATCCTCGCCTACCTCGGGCAGGAGTCGACCGCCCTCGACGAGCTGACCGTGGCGCTGGCCGCCGAGACGACCGGGCGGCTGCGCGGGCTCCCGGCCCGGCAGGCGCGGGCCGAGCGGGACGACGTCCTCGACGAACTGGGCCTCGCGCCCATCGCCGGGCGGCCGCTGAAGAAGCTCTCCGGCGGGCAGCGGCGGCTGGCGTGCTTCGCCGCCGCGCTGGTCGGCCGGCGGCCGCTGCTCGTGCTGGACGAGCCGACCACCGGGATGGACCCGGTGGCGCGGCGCGCCGTGTGGGCCGCCGTGGACCGGCGGCGGGCCGAGCACGGGGCGACCGTGCTGCTCGTCACCCACAACGTCATCGAGGCCGAGACCGTTCTCGACCGGGTCGCCGTCCTCGACCGGGGACGCGTGATCGCCTGCGACACCCCCGGCGGGCTCAAGGAGCAGGTCGCCGGGGAGGTCCGCGTCGACCTGGTGTGGCGCGAGCAGGCACCGCTGCACGTGCCCGGGGTCGCCGCGCTCCGGGAGCGGGCCACCGAGTCCGGCCGCCGCTGGACCCTGCGGCTCGCGCCCGAGGAGGCCCGCGCGGCCGTCGCCACCGTCACCGGCGGGGCCGCCTTCGCCGCGCTGGACGACTTCACGCTGGCCACCCCGAGCCTGGAGGACGTGTACCTGGCGCTGGGCGGCGCCGCGCGGCAGGGACTGGTGAAGGCATGAGCACACGGGCCGTCGCATCCGTAGTCGACAGGGCCGCCGGAGCGAAGAGGAGCAGCACGACGTGAGTGTCGTACCCGCCGATGTCGCGCCGGGCGCGGCCGTGGGCGAGCCGGAGTCCGCCCGCGGCGCGGCCGAGCTGGGACCGCGGGCGCGGCTGTGGCCGTCCCTCGTGGCCGTGTACCGGGCGCAGCTGTCGCGGGCGCGGGTCGCGCGGATCCCGCTGCTGTTCGTGGCGACCTTCCAGTCGGTCGGGATCATGATCCTGATGCGCGGGGTCGTGAGCGGCGGCGGTGAGGCCAGGTCGGTGGTGGCCGGGTCGTCGGTGCTCGTCGTGGCGTTCGTCGCGCTGAATCTGCTCGCGCAGTACTTCGGGCAGTTGCGGGCCGGCGGCGGGCTCGACCACTACGCCACGCTGCCGGTGCCGCCGGCGTCGGTGGTGCTGGGCGCGGCGGGGGCGTACGCGTCGTTCACCGTGCCGGGGACCGTGGTGACCGCCGTGTTCGGCTGCGTGCTGTTCGGCCTGCCGCTGACCCACCTGTGGGTGCTCGCCGCCGTGATCCCGCTGGCCGGGGCGGCGCTGGCCGGGCTGGGCGCCGCGCTGGGTCTGCTCGCGCCGCGGCCGGAGCTGGCGACGCTGCTCGGCCAGTTGGGCATGTCCGCGGCGCTGCTGCTCGGGGTGCTGCCGGCCGACCGGATGCCGGAGGTGGTACGGCTCGCCCGCGACCTGCTGCCGTCGACGTACGGGGTGGAGGCCCTCGCCCGGACCTTCGGGGCGCGTCCCGACTGGGCGTTCGTCCTCGGCGACCTCGCCGTCTGCGGGGTGGTCGGCGTGCTGTCGCTGGCGGTGGCCACCTGGGCGTACCGCAGGGCGGCCGTCCGGTGACGCGCCGTCCCGACGCGCCTGGCACGATGGCAGGGTGACCGCACCGTTGACTCCGCCTCCACCGCCGCACGAACACTCCCCGCACGACGCATGGCAGGCCTCGCCTCCCGGACACACGGCTTCGGCGCCCGAGGCCGCCGGGTACGGCACGTACGGACAGGACGGCCCCGGAATGAAGACCGAAGTGCGGGAGGCCGCCGTCGTCGCGGTGGCGGTGGCGCTCGGCGGGGTGCCGCTCGGCCTGCTGTGGTGGTGGCTGGCGCCGCACGTGCCCCTGGTCGGGGACGCCGTCGACAAGAGCTGGGTCGTCTACCTCGCCGACAGCGAGGGGGAGCAGGCGATCGGGGTCGACGGAACGTTCACCCTGCTCGCGCTGGCGTTCGGCGCGGTGAGCGCCGCCGCGGTGTTCCTGGCGCGCAGGCGCGGCGGAGTGCCGCTGACCGTGGGGCTGGGGGTCGGCGGGCTGCTCGGCTCCCTGCTGGCCTGGCGGCTCGGGGTCTGGCTCGGGCCCGCCCAGGACGTGATCGCCCACGCCAAGCAGGTGGGCGAGGGAGTCAGGTTCTCGGCGCCGCTGAAGCTGGGGGCGAAGGGAGCGCTGCTGGCGTGGTCGCTGGCGGCGCTGCTGGCGCACCTCGGGCTGACGGCGCTGTTCGGGCCGCGGGACCCCGAACCGTACGAGCAGGGCAACGCCGGGAAGGATCCCTACGGGGCCCCGCTGGCGTGAGTCGGGTGGGCCGGCGCCCGCGGGCGCGGAGCGGCCCCCGCGGGGCGCCACCGGCGTCAGCACGACCCCTTCACGACCGCTTCGGCAGGTCCCCCACGACCGCTTCGGCAGGTCCCCGGCACTCGGCCGGGGACCTGTTCCGCCTCGAAGCGCGTGTCGAGGGGCGCGTCGAAGCGCGTGTCGAGGGGCGCGTCGAAGGGTCACGCCCGCCCGATCGGCGCCACGACCGCTTCCGTGAGCCCGGCCAGATCCGCGGGGGACAGCTCGATCTCCAGGCCGCGGCGGCCCGCCGACACGCAGATCGTGGCGTGGCCGTGCGCCGAGGCGTCCAGGACCGTGGGCAGCTTCTTGCGCTGCCCCAGCGGGGAGATGCCGCCGCGGACGTAGCCCGTGGTGCGCTCGGCGAGGGCCGGGTCCGCCATCGCGGCGCGCTTGCCGCCGACCGCGGAGGCGAGCGCCTTGAGGTCCAGCTGGCCCGCGACCGGGACGACGGCCACCGTCAGCCGGCCGTCCACGTCCGCCACCAGCGTCTTGAACACCCGCTCCGGCGACACGCCCATCGCCTCCGCCGCCTCCTGCCCGTAGGAGGCGTGGGCGGGGTCGTGGTCGTAGGAGTGGACCGTGTACGGCACGCCCGCGGCGGCGAGGGCAACCGTCGCGGGCGTGCCTGCGGACTGCTGTTGCTGTTTCTTCGACTTCTTCGCCATCCCGGCCTTCACGGTCCTCAGGGTTTCGTCAGTTGAGGCTGGTCGGACCACGGGTGAGGTCCGCCGCCGGCAGTGACGGCAGACTACGGAGGACCGCCGTCTCGGAGCGAAGCAATTTCAGCTCGTCACGCAGCCGGGACGCGGTGTCCGGAGCCTGCAGCAGCCGCTGCTTGGTCGGCGTGTCCAGCACCATCGCCGCCGCGACCAGGTACGACACCACGGACGGCTCGTCCGGCAGCTCCGCACCCGTGGCCAGCGACCGTTCCCGGGCGCCCGCCAGGCGCTTCTGGTACTGCCGGAAGGCGCGCAGCACGCCCTCGGCCAGGGCCCCGGCCTCGTCGCCCGGCTGCTCCTCGAGCGTCTCCAGCTCCGCCGTCAGGAACGGACCCGACGCGTCGACCGACAGCAGGCGCACCCGGGTGGTGCCCGTCGCCAGCACCTCGAAGGTGCCGTCGGCGCGTTCGCGGACGGTCGCCGCGTCCGCCACACAGCCGATCCGGTGGAACGACTTCGCCGGGTCGGGGCCGAAGCCCGCCGTCGGGCCGCGCTCCGGCAGCGCGGTGGGGTCCGGCATGCCGGGCGCGCTGAGGGCCACCTCGTGGCCGTCGCGGATCGCCACGACGGCGAACCGGCGTGGTTCCTCCTCGGGCGTCTTCAGCAGTTCGCGCATCATGGCGCGGTAGCGCTCCTCGAAGACGTTGAGAGGCAGCACCAGCCCCGGGAACAGCACCGAGTTCAGGGGGAAGAGCGGAAGCCGGACGGTGGTCACGGCGCAGAAGCCTAATGGCCGCGGGGGCGTGCGCGTCCGGCACGCCCACCGAGTGGATGCCCGGACGGCTGTGCGGGACCCGCCGAGTGGATCTCGTCGCGTGCTCTCAGGAAGGCGGCCAGGGGGTCGTCCGAGACCCGGTCCCAGGGGTAGGACGTGGCATACGGGCCGATCAGGCCGAGCTGGGCGCGGGCGTCCTCCCAGCGCTCCAGCCGGAGCAGGACGTACATCAGTTTGTTACGGATCTCGGCCGGCCAGGGGTCGGCGGCCGGGAAGCGGGCGGACAGCGCGATCGCGCGGTCGGCCGCCGCGTCCAGCCGCTCCCGCGCCACCCCGGCGCCCGAGCCGTCGGCCAGATACGACAGGGCCGCCCGCGCGGGCAGCGCCTGCACGAGGGAGTCCGCGGGGGCGTCCTGGGCGGCCAGGTCGGCGAAGTCGAAGCACTCCGGGTGGGAGCCGCGCCAGGAGTCGGCGAGGTAGCACAGGGCCGCCACGTGGCAGCCGTAGTGGAGCGGGGCGCGGCGCATCGCGGCCTCCCACAGCTCCTCGAAGTACTTGTGCCCGGCCCGCGCGCCGCGCGCGTGGTCCAGCGCGATCCGCCACGGCACCGGGTCGCGGTCGTCGCCGCGCGCGGCGGCCGTGATCAGCGGGCTCACCTCGCGCAGCAGCTCCGCCCGCGCCGGGGAGTCCCAGGCGCGGTCCACCGCCAGCTGGGCCTCGACGAGCAGCGCGTCCGGGTCCCGCGGGGCGGCGGCGTGCCAGGCCTCCAGCCACTCGCCGCGGGAGCGCGCGAAGCCCGCGAGCCGTCTCGTGTAACGGTCGCGGCTCTCCCAGTCGGCGTCCGCGCGGGTGGCGGCGAGCAGCGCGGAGGCGGGTCCGTGCTCGCCGCGCGCGGCCGCGACCAGCGCGGGCGCCAGCCGGTCGTCCGGCACGTCGAGCAGCACCTCGTCGTCGGCCGGCACCGCGGCGGCGGGGCGGGGGGTCCGGTGCATCCGGCCCGGGCGGATGAACGGGGGGAGCGGAGCCATGGTGCCGACCATTGAAAGACCGCAGGTCAGCCTCGCGCCAGAGGGCATCGGCACGTCACGGAAGGTTGTACGCGGGAAGGGCAAGGGAGGATAAAGGGTGGCTGTCGGGCGCCTGTCCGGTGCCTGTCCGGCGCCTGTTCGCCACCTGTGCGGGCCCGTCTCCGGCTCCACTGTCCGGGCGTGCCCTCAGTTCCGCCGCAGCAGCCGTGTCGCGCCCGCCGCCACCGTCGTCGCCAGCACCCAGCCCAGCAGGATCATCGCCGTCGCCAGCCACTGCCAGCCGCCGTACAGCCGCCAGAAGCCGGCCTGGCCGAGGTCGATGACCGGCAGCAGCAGGTCCAGGGCGAACAGGGCGGGGTTCCAGACCGGGGCCCCGGCGTCCGCGGCCGGCGGATGGCTCGCGTGCGCGAAGGCCAGGGAACCCGCCGCCCACAGCACCGCCATCCACACCGCGGCCCGGCCGGGCCGGTAGCCGTAGGCCACCGTCCAGTCCTGCGCGTAGCCCCACAGCTTGGCCGCGGGCGGCAGGGTCTCGCGGCGCCGGCGCTGCTTGGCCAGCAGCACCTCGCGGGCGTCCTCGTCCTCGCCGCCGGCCCGCAGCACGGAGGCCAGCCGCTCGTACGGTTCCGGGTTGTACTCGGCGGTCGCCGCGGCCACCCAGTCCAGCCGCTCGGCCAGCGGGAACGGGCCCCTGGGCACCAGGTTCTCGTACGTGAAACCGCCCATCTGCAGGTTGCCCGGGCCCGGCCACGCGCTCGCCCGGTCGACCAGGTTGACCACCCGCGCGCCCGACAGCACGACCTTGCCCCGCTGCGGCGCCTCCCCGAGGAAGCGCAGCTCGGGCGTCTGCACCCGGCGCAGCGACAGCTCCTGGCCGTCGGTGAAGACGAACCGGGCCCGCTCGAAGTCGACCGCGTCCCCGAACCGCCCGTCGTCCAGCCGCACCCCGCCCAGGCACTCGAACCGCTGGATCCGGGTGCCGCGCTCCGGGGTCGTGCCGCTCAGCAGCGGGCTGCCGACGCCCGCCGGGGTCAGGTACAGGGTGCGCTCCACGGTCAGCTGCGGGGCGTTCAGCGCCAGCCGCGCGGTGGGGTTGGCCAGCCTGGCGCCGCGCAGGCTCAGCGAGACGCCGATCTTCGCGCTGCGCAGGCTCAGCTCGCCGTGCGACTCCAGCAGCTCGGCCTGCAGGTCCTGGCCCACCGACAGCCCGTCCCCGGCGATCGAGCGGCCGCTGCGGTCGCGGTGCACGACGGCCTGGTTGAGCATCAGGTCCGTGCCGATCCGGGCGTCGGTGAGCCGCACCCCGCCGCGGAACCGGCACCTCGGCAGGTGCAGGTCGCCCTCCGTGTGCACCCGGGCGGCCTCCAGGCGGGGCACGGAGCAGTCGATCAGCCGTACGGTCGTGAAGCGGGCCTCCGGCAGCAGGACGTCCCGCTCGAAACGGCAGCCGCGCATCTCCACGTACGGCACCACTATGCCGCCGGCGAGGTCCAGGGTGCCGCTGATCCGCACACCGGACAGCTTCAGCGAGGACACCCGGCCGGCCAACGCGGGCGGCCCGTCCAGCAGCAGCCAGCACACGATGCGCGCCCGCACGGTCCGCTCGGGCCCCCACGGGTGCCCGCCGTGCGGGTCGTCGACGACCGCGTCCCCGCTGCTGAGGTCATACATGCTGCCGTTGCGGAAGGCCTGCCACATGCCGGCCTCCGCGACGCTCAGGTCGTCCGGTAATTCTCCGGCGCGCACACCGGCCCCTTCGGTCACGTCCGTTGCATCTCCCTCGTCCGCTCCATGGACACCGCACATCTGTTCCTGCCTCCGTGATGCCCGTTCTGTGACCGGATGAACACTCAAAGTGACACTCAAAGTGAGGAAGATTGCCGGGGATCCATCACGGTCTGTAGCAGCCTCCGTATCAGCCATTGATACGCGCGGACGGCGCCCGACGCGGGTCTGCGAGAATTGACCCCGTGATCTGCCGAATCGATCTGCGCGGCGACGCCCTTCCCGAGGGCCCCGCCCTGCGCGACCTGCTGCCCCGAGCCGACTTCGACGTTCAGGCCGCCCTCGAGAAGGTGCGTCCGATCTGCGAGGCCGTGCATCATCGGGGCGACGCGGCGCTGATCGACTTCGCCGAGAAGTTCGACGGCGTCAAGCTCGACCGGCTCCGGGTTCCCGCCGAGGCCCTCACCCGCGCCCTGGAGGAACTCGACCCGGCCGTGCGCGCGGCCCTGGAGGAGTCCGTGCGGCGCACCCGGCTCGTCCACCGCGCCCAGCGCCGCTCCACCCACACCACCCAGGTCGTGCCCGGCGGCACGGTCACCGAGAAGTGGGTGCCGGTCGGGCGGGTCGGCCTGTACGCGCCCGGCGGCCGGTCGGTCTACCCCTCCTCCGTGATCATGAACGTGGTGCCCGCGCAGGAGGCCGGCGTCGAGTCGATCGCGCTCGCCTCCCCGGCCCAGGCCGACTTCGGCGGGCTGCCGCACCCCACGATCCTCGCCGCCTGCGCGCTGCTCGGCGTCGACGAGGTCTACGCGGCCGGCGGCGCCACCGCCGTCGCGATGTTCGCCTACGGCACCGAGTCCTGCCCGCCCGCCGACATGGTCACCGGCCCCGGCAACATCTGGGTCGCCGCCGCCAAGCGGTACTTCACCGGCAAGATCGGCATCGACGCCGAGGCCGGTCCCACCGAGATCGCGATCCTCGCGGACTCCACCGCCGACCCGGTGCACGTCGCCTCCGACCTGATCAGCCAGGCCGAGCACGACCCGCTCGCCGCCGCCGTCCTCGTCACCGACTCCGTGGAACTCGCCGAGGCGGTGGAGAAGGAACTCGAACCGCAGGTGGCCGCCACCAAGCACGTCGAGGACCGGATCCGCCCGGCCCTGGCCGGCCGGCAGTCCGCGATCGTGCTGGTCGACGGCGTCGAGGAAGGCCTCAAGGTCGTCGACGCCTACGGCGCCGAGCACCTGGAGATCCAGACCGAGCACGCCGTCGAGGTCGCCGACCGGGTGAAGAACGCCGGCGCGATCTTCGTCGGTCCCTGGGCGCCGGTGTCGCTGGGCGACTACGCGGCCGGCTCCAACCACGTCCTGCCCACGGGCGGCTGCGCCTGCCACTCCTCGGGCCTGTCCGTGCAGTCCTTCCTGCGCGGCATCCACATCGTGGACTACACCAAGGACGCGCTGGCCGAGGTCGCGCACCACGTGGTGACCCTGGCGGAGGCGGAGGACCTGCCCGCGCACGGCGCGGCGATCAAGGCGCGGTTCGGATGGAAGGTACCGGCGAGCAAGTGAGCTTCACCATCGACGACCTGCCCGTACGGGACGAACTGCGCGGCAAGTCCCCCTACGGCGCGCCCCAGCTGGACGTGCCGGTACGGCTGAACACCAACGAGAACCCCTACCCGCTGCCCGAGCCGCTGGTCGAGCGGATCGCCGAGCGGGTGCGCGATGCGGCCCGCGGCCTCAACCGCTACCCGGACCGCGACGCCGTCGAGCTGCGCACGCAGCTCGCCGAGTACCTCACCGACACGACCGGCTACCAGGTCGGCCCGGCCAACGTCTGGGCCGCCAACGGCTCCAACGAGGTCATCCAGCAGTTGCTGCAGACCTTCGGCGGGCCGGGCCGCACCGCGCTCGGCTTCGAACCGTCGTACTCGATGCACAGCCTCATCGCGCGCGGCACCGGCACCGGCTGGGTCTCCGGTCCGCGCAACGAGGACTTCACCGTCGACCTGCCCGCCGCCGAGCGGTGGATCGCCGAGCACGCGCCCGACGTCGTCTTCGTCACCACGCCCAACAACCCCACGGGCAACGCGGTCGCGCCCGAGACGGTCGTCGCGCTGTACGACGCCGCGCAGGCGGCGAAGCCGTCGATGGTGATCGTGGACGAGGCGTACGTCGAGTTCAGCCACCACGCGTCGCTGCTGCCGCTGCTCGACGGCCGGCCGAACCTGGTGGTCTCCCGGACGATGTCGAAGGCGTTCGGCGCGGCCGGCCTGCGCCTGGGCTACCTCGCCGCGCACCCGGCCGTCGTGGACGCCGTCCAGCTCGTCCGGCTGCCCTACCACCTCTCCGCCGTCACCCAGGCGACCGCGCTCGCCGCGCTGGAGCACACCGACACGCTGCTGGGCTACGTCGAGCAGCTGAAGGCGGAACGCGACCGGCTGGTCGCCGAACTGCGCGCGCTCGGCTTCGAGGTCACCGAGTCCGACGCGAACTTCGTGCAGTTCGGGCGGTTCGAGGACTCCCGCGCCGCCTGGCAGCAGATCCTCGACCGAGGCGTCCTGGTCCGGGACAACGGCGTACCGGGATGGCTGCGGGTCACCGCCGGCACCCCGCAGGAGAACGACGCGTTCCTCGACGCGGTACGTGACATGAAGAAGGAGCAGAGCGCATGAACCGCGTGGGACGCGTGGAACGGGTCACCAAGGAGACGTCGGTGCTCGTCGAGATCGACCTCGACGGCAGCGGCAAGGTCGACGTGTCGACCGGCGTCGGCTTCTACGACCACATGCTCGACCAGCTCGGCCGGCACGGCCTGTTCGACCTCACCGTGAAGACCGAGGGCGACCTGCACATCGACTCGCACCACACCATCGAGGACACCGCCCTCGCCCTGGGCGCCGCCTTCAGGCAGGCGCTCGGCGACAAGGTCGGCATCTACCGCTTCGGCAACTGCACCGTCCCGCTGGACGAGTCCCTCGCCCAGGTCACCGTCGACCTCTCCGGCCGCCCCTACCTCGTGCACACCGAGCCCGAGAACATGGCGCCGATGATCGGCGAGTACGACACCACGATGACCCGGCACATCCTGGAGTCCTTCGTCGCCCAGGCCCAGATCGCGCTGCACGTGCACGTGCCCTACGGGCGCAACGCCCACCACATCGTGGAGTGCCAGTTCAAGGCGCTGGCGCGGGCCCTCAGGTACGCCTCCGAGCGCGACCCGCGCGCGGCGGGCATCCTGCCGTCCACGAAGGGCGCGCTGTAGCCGTGAACGGACTGTCCACCGTACTGATCGTCGTCGGCCTGTTCCTCATCGGCGGCGTCATCTCCTTCGTCAAGCAGCAGATGCCCAAGAGCCTGATCGTGCTGCTGTCCATCGGCGCCGCCATGTGCCTGGCCGCCGGAATCCTGCGGCTGGAGGTGTGGAGTTGAGCACGCCATCGGCCAAGGCGAAGAAGGTCGTCGTCTTCGACTACGGCTTCGGCAACGTCCGCTCCGCCGAGCGCGCCCTCGCGCGCGCGGGCGCGGACGTCGAGATCACCCGCGACTTCGACCAGGCCATGAACGCGGACGGCCTCCTGGTGCCGGGCGTCGGTGCCTTCGCCGCCTGCATGCGGGGCCTGAAGGACGCCCGCGGCGACTGGATCATCGACCGCCGGCTGGCCGGCGGGCGCCCGGTCATGGGCATCTGCGTCGGCATGCAGATCCTCTTCGCGCGCGGCATCGAGCACGGCGTGGAGACCGAGGGCCTCGACGAGTGGCCCGGCTCGGTCGAGCCGCTGCAGGCCGACATCGTGCCGCACATGGGCTGGAACACCGTCGACGCGCCGGCCGGCTCCGAGCTGTTCGCGGGCCTGGAGGCGGACGCGCGCTTCTACTTCGTGCACTCCTACGCCGTCCACGACTGGTCGCTCGAGACGCACAACCCCACCATGCACGCCCCCAGGGTCACCTGGGCGACGCACGGCAAGCCCTTCGTGGCGGCCGTGGAGAACGGCGCCCTGTGGGCCACGCAGTTCCACCCCGAGAAGTCCGGCGACGCCGGAGCGCAGCTGCTCACCAACTGGATCGGAACCCTGTAGAGACATGGCCAAGCTCGAACTCCTCCCCGCCGTCGACGTTCGTGACGGCCAGGCCGTCCGCCTGGTGCACGGCGAGTCCGGCACGGAGACCTCGTACGGCTCCCCGCTGGAGGCGGCCCTCGCCTGGCAGCGGTCGGGCGCCGAGTGGCTGCACCTGGTCGACCTGGACGCCGCGTTCGGCACCGGCGACAACCGCGCCCTGATCGCGGAGGTCGCCGGGGCGATGGACATCAAGGTGGAGCTGTCCGGCGGCATCCGGGACGACGACACCCTCGCCGCGGCCCTCGCCACCGGCTGCACCCGGGTCAACCTCGGCACGGCCGCGCTGGAGACCCCCGAGTGGGTCGCCGGGGTCATCGCCGAGCACGGCGACAAGATCGCCGTCGGTCTGGACGTACGGGGCACCACGCTCCGCGGCCGCGGCTGGACCCGCGACGGCGGCGACCTGTACGAGACGCTGGAGCGGCTCGACAAGGAGGGCTGCGCCCGGTACGTCGTCACCGACATCGCCAAGGACGGCACCCTGCAGGGCCCCAACCTGGAACTGCTGCGCAACGTCTGCGCGGCCACGGACCGCCCGGTGGTCGCCTCCGGCGGGGTCTCCTCGCTGGACGACCTGCGGGCCATCGCCGGCCTGGTGCCGCTCGGTGTCGAGGGGGCCATCGTCGGGAAGGCCCTGTACGCGAAGGCGTTCACCCTGGAAGAGGCCCTGGAGGCTACATCTTGAAAAGGGACACAGTGTCATGACGTCCGAAGCCGTGCGGCGGGTGCAGAGCGGAAGTCCCTGGGAGGAGTCCTTCGGTTTTGCGCGCGCCGTCGCGGCCGGAGACCGGGTGGTGGTGGCGGGCACGACGTCCTTCAAGGGCGACGTGCTGTACGGGGAGGGCGACCCGTACGAGCAGGCCAAGGTGGCCTTCACCAGCGCGGTCGAGGCGATCGGCGAGTTCGGGCTCGGCATCGAGTCCGTGATCCGCACGCGCGTCTACCTGACGCATCAGCGGGACGTCGACGAGGTGGGCCGGGCGCACAAGGAGCTGTTCGACAGCGTCCGCCCGGCCGCCACCCTCCTGGTGGTGGAGGGCTTCGTCGACCCGCGCGTGCTGGTGTCGGTGGAACTGGAAGCCTTCCGAGGCTGAAGCCGTTTTCTGCGCGTAGGCGCATTCGTGCATTCGTAAGGAGCCGTGGATTCATGACCCTGGCGGTCCGAGTCATCCCCTGCCTGGACGTGGACGGCGGCCGGGTCGTCAAGGGCGTCAACTTCCAGAACCTGCGCGACGCGGGCGACCCCGTCGAGATGGCCAAGGTGTACGACGCCGAGGGCGCCGACGAGCTGACGTTCCTGGACATCACCGCGTCCTCGGGCAACCGCGAGACCACGTACGACGTGGTGCGCCGCACCGCCGAGCAGGTGTTCATCCCGCTGACGGTCGGCGGCGGCGTGCGGACGGCCGAGGACGTGGACAAGCTGCTGCGGGCGGGCGCGGACAAGGTCGGCGTCAACACCGCGGCCATCGCCCGCCCCGACCTCATCCGCGAGATCGCCGAGCGCTTCGGCCGACAGGTCCTGGTGCTGTCGGTCGACGCCCGCCGGACCCCGTCGGGCGGCTTCGAGGTGACGACCCACGGCGGCCGCAAGGGCACCGGCATCGACGCCGTGGAGTGGGCGCACCGGGCGGCCGAACTGGGCGCGGGCGAGATCCTGCTGAACTCGATGGACGCGGACGGCACCAAGGACGGCTACGACCTGGAGATGATCGCCGCGGTCCGCAAGCACGTCACCGTCCCGCTGATCGCCTCGGGCGGCGCCGGCAAGCTGACCGACTTCCCGCCGGCCATCGCCGCGGGCGCCGACGCCGTCCTCGCCGCGTCCGTCTTCCACTTCGGCGACCTGCGCATCGGCGAGGTCAAGCAGACCCTGCGCGAAGCCGGCCACCCGGTGCGCTAGGCGGCGCGGGAGTCCGCCCCGCTCGTCATGCCGTCGTCGGCGGCCGCGACCGGGGTCTGGGGGACCGGTCCGGTCTTCGTCGGCAGCGCGGGCGTGTGCGGACCCGGCGGGGTCGTCGGCCTGTGCGTGCCGGGTTGCGCCGCGCCGCACCGCCCCGCTGACCTCAGATGCCGAGTTCCTTGGTGGCGCCGAGCTTGGCGATCGCGTCCCTGTCGCCCTCCACCTCGACCTTGGCGACGCTCTGCCGGCCGTAGGAGAACAGCAGCAGCTCGGACGGCTCGCCGGTCACCGTCACCACCGGCGTGCCCCGGTGCGCGACCGTCGTCTGGCCGTTCGGGCGGCGCAGCACCAGACCGGTCGGGATGCCGCGGCCCAGCAGGCGGGCGGAGCGCTCCAGGCGGGACCACAGGGCGTCCTGGAAGACGGAGTCGAGCTCGCGCGGCGTCCAGTCGGGCTGGGCGCGGCGGACGTCCTCGGTGTGGACGTAGAACTCGACGGTGTTCGCCATCTCGTCGACCTGCTTGAGCGAGAAGGGCGAGAAACGCGGCGGGCCGGTCCGGATGAGCTGGATCAGCTCCTCGTACGGCTTGGCGGCGTACTCCGCCATCACCCGCTCCAGCCGTGGCGCGAGCGGTCTGACGAGGACGCCGCCGGCGG
The DNA here is from genome assembly GCF_040641355.1 of Streptomyces sp. NPDC020996. Taxonomy (NCBI): domain Bacteria; kingdom Bacillati; phylum Actinomycetota; class Actinomycetes; order Kitasatosporales; family Streptomycetaceae; genus Streptomyces; species Streptomyces sp. NPDC020996. The sequence continues at coordinate 127,211 of NZ_JBFADM010000005.1, read as the reverse complement.
CGTCGGGCCGGCGCTCGCGCACCACCACGTGGGCCGCCAGGTCACGGGTCAGCCACCCCTCGCAGAGGGTCGGAGCCTCCGGACCCGCGGTTTCCAAGAGGTCGGCGAGCAGAAGCCGTTCACGCTTGGCAAAGGTCGACATGCAGTCAGCCTACGACCGCGTGCCCGGTCACCACCCGTCGGGAACGCCCGTTCGCGCCGCACTGCCCATCACGTGGACAAAGCCCCGGCGCTGTCCGTCCCGCGCGGCACAATGGGCCTCATGACCAGCACGCCCGCCCGCCACCCGGCCGCCACCCCTCAGCGAGGCGCTTCGCGCCACAGTGCTCCACCCGGCAACCTCGACCCGGCGATCGCCGCGCGCCTCAGGCGCAGCGCCGACGGCCTCCTGCCCGCCATCGCCCAGCAGTACGACACCGGAGAGGTGCTGATGCTCGGCTGGATGGACGACGAGGCGCTCCACCGCACCCTGACCACCGGCCGCTGCACGTACTGGTCGCGCAGCCGCCAGGAGTACTGGGTCAAGGGCGACACCTCCGGCCACGTCCAGTGGGTGAAGTCGGTCGCGCTGGACTGCGACGCGGACACCGTGCTGGTCCGGGTCGACCAGGTCGGCGCCGCCTGCCACACCGGCGACCGCACCTGTTTCGACGCCGACGTGCTGCTGAAGGACGCCGTTTCCGGCGTACCGGGCGCGGATCAGTAGGGTCGGCCGTCATGGACCTCGAGACGTTCCGCAAGCTGGCCTCCGACCGCCGTGTCATCCCGGTCACCCGCAAGCTCCTCGCCGACGGCGACACCCCGGTCGCGCTCTACCGCAAGCTCGCCGCCGAACGCCCCGGCACCTTCCTGCTGGAGTCCGCCGAGAACGGCCGTTCCTGGTCGCGGTACTCCTTCGTGGGCGTCCGCTCGGCCGCCACCCTCACCGAGCGGGACGGGCGGGCCCACTGGCTCGGCACCCCGCCCGTCGGCGTCCCGGCCGACGGCGACCCGCTGGCCGTCCTGCGCGCCACCATCGAGGCCCTGCACACTCCCCGCCAGGACGGACTGCCGCCCTTCACCGGCGGCATGGTCGGCTACCTCGGCTACGACATCGTGCGCCGCCTGGAGAAGATCGGCCCCGGCGAGCGGGACGACCTGAAGCTGCCCGAGCTGACCATGCTGCTCACCAGCGACCTCGCGGTCATGGACCACTGGGAGGGCTCGGTCCTGCTGATCGCCAACGCGATCAACCACAACGACCTCGACACCGGCGTCGACGAGGCGTACGCGGACGCGGTCGCCCGCCTGGACGCCATGGAGGCCGACCTCTCCCGCCCGGTCGCCCAGCCCCCGGCCGTCCTGCCGCCCTCCGAGCTCCCCGAGTACACCGCGCTGTGGGGCGGCCCCGACTTCCGGGACGCGGTCGAGGACATCAAGGAGCGCATCCGCGCGGGCGAGGCCTTCCAGGTCGTCCCCTCGCAGCGGTTCGAGACGCCGTGCACGGCGAGCGCGCTGGACGTGTACCGGGTGCTGCGGGCGACCAACCCCTCACCGTACATGTACCTGTTCCGCTTCGAGGGCTTCGACGTCGTCGGCTCCTCCCCGGAGGCCCTGGTCAAGGTCGAGGGCGGGCAGGCGATGGTGCACCCCATCGCCGGCACCCGGCCGCGGGGAGCGACCCCGCAGGAGGACCAGGCCCTCGCCGAGGAACTGCTCGCCGACCCCAAGGAGCGCGCCGAGCACCTGATGCTCGTCGACCTCGGACGCAACGACCTGGGCCGCGTCTGCGAACCGGGCTCGGTCGAGGTCGTCGACTTCATGTCCATCGAGCGGTACTCGCACGTGATGCACATCGTGTCCACCGTCACCGGCCGGGTCGCGGCCGGCCGCACCGCCTTCGACGTGCTGGCGGCCTGCTTCCCGGCGGGCACCCTGTCCGGCGCGCCCAAGCCACGCGCCATGCAGATCATCGACGAACTCGAGCCGTCCCGGCGCGGGCTGTACGGCGGCTGCGTCGGCTACCTCGACTTCGCGGGCGACTCGGACACCGCCATCGCCATCCGCACCGCCCTGCTGCGCGGCGGCACGGCCTACGTCCAGGCCGGAGCCGGCATCGTCGCCGACTCCGACCCGGTCGCGGAGGACAACGAGTGCCGCAACAAGGCGGCCGCCGTCCTGCGCGCGGTGCACACCGCGGGCCGGCTCGGCCGGCCGGGCACGGCCACGGCCTGACGGTCATCGCCTGACGTTCATCGCCTGTCCGGCGCCCGACGGCCCCGGTTGACGCGCCGGGCGCCGGACAGGCGATAGTGGAGTACGTGACTGCCGTACCTCACCCCCGTTCCGAAGCCGCAGGACCCGCCAGGGCCGGCCGCCTGAGTCTCGCGCTGGCCCTGCTGTGCGGCGCCCTCGGCGCCGCCGTGGCCCTGCTGTCCACCCGACAGCGCTGGTCGGAGGGGACCGCGACGGTGGCCGGCGGCTCGTTCCCGCTGACCGCCAGGGGCAGCGACGTCACCGGCGTCCCCGCGGCCCTCGCCATAGTGGGCCTGGCCGCGCTCGTCGCCGTCTTCGCCGTCCGCAGGTCCGGACGCCTGCTGGTGGCCGCCCTGCTCGCGCTGTCCGGGGCCGGCACGATCGCCGCGGCCCTGCTCGGCGCATCCGACGGCTCCGCGCTGGACGACAAGGCGGCGCAGGCCGCCGGAGACACCTCGGCCACGGTGGCCGGCCTCAGCCACACCGCCTGGCCGTACGTCGCGGCCGTCGGCGGCGCGCTGATCCTGCTGGCCGGGCTGCTCGCCCTGCGCTACGGCCGGCTGTGGCCCGCGATGTCCGGCCGCTACGAGCGAGGCGGCGCCCCCCGGTCCCGCCGCACGGCCCCGGCCGTCGACCCCGACCGGCCCGAGGACCTGTGGAAGGCCCTCGACCGCGGCGAGGACCCGACCGGCACCTGAAGCCTGTCCGGCGGGCCGAGCCGGAGGGAACCGGCGGCGCGCCTTGCAGCCCCACGCCCTCCCCTCCCGGGGGAGGGCGTGCCACGCCCCGCGTCTCCGGCATGATCCGCCGGACAGGCCCCGGGGGACCGGACCGGAGTCCGGAACCCGCGGCCGGGCCGGTCGGGTCCCCGGGTCCCACGGGGCGCCGACGCACCAGGGGCCACCCCCGGCTCCCGCGTGTGCCGGGGTGCGGGACAATGTCATCGAGCGTCCGGCTCAGACACATTCACAGCAACGAGGAGCAAGTCATGGCGGGCAGCAGCCACGGTCACACCCCGGCCGCCTGGACCGGTGTCATCATCTCCTTCATCGGTTTCTGCGTCGCGGGCACCTTCATGGTGGCGGCCCAGCCCGTGGGCTTCTGGGCCGGCATGGCCCTCGTGCTCGGCGGCGGCGTCGTGGGCGGCATCATGAGGATGATGGGCATGGGGCAGCCCAAGGACGCGCACGAGGCGTTCCAGGCGCGGGTGGAGGCGGGGCGCAAGCCGGCCGACGTCCAGGGCTGAGCCCGTCCGCGGGGCCACGGTTCCGCGCGGCACCACGCGTGAGGGGCGGTGACGGTACTGTGCGCGTACCGCGACCGCCCCTCACGCGTGGTGCGGTCCCGCACCGTGACCCCACGCGACGGCCGCCACGCGCGCGTGCGGAGCGGAGTGACTGACGCCCCCGAACAGGGCCTTGACGACGGCCGCCACGCGCGCGTGCGGTGCGGAGCGGATTGCGGATACGGCTCACGCGCGCGTGCGGCCCGTACGGGGCACAATGCACGGTGTGAACGCCGAACCTCCCAGGGCGACGCACCCGCACCCCCGGACCGCGGCGGCGCGGCTGGCCGTGCCCGCCGGGATCCTCGCGGCCGTCGCCGTGGCCTTCGCCTACGTGGGCGCGGTGGACCCGAACGAACCCGGCCACTACCCCGCCTGCCCGCTGCTGGCCTACACCGGCGTCTACTGCCCGGGCTGCGGGGGCCTGCGCAGCGCGCACGCGTTCGTCCACGGCGACTTCGCGGCGGCGCTGCGGGACAACGCGCCGGCCGTGGCCGGCTATCTGGGCTTCGCCGTGCTGTGGACCGTATGGGTGGTCCGGGCCGCGCGCGGACGGCCGCTGCGGATCGAGCCCGGGCCGGTGCCCCTGTGGACGGCGGGCGCGTTGCTGCTGGTGTTCACCGTTGTCCGTAACCTGCCGTTCGGTGGCTGGCTGCATCCTTGATCAACTGGGGAACGTCCAGGATGGGGGTACCTCCCGCCCGAGTCTGCGAAGCTGGTTCGAGGGTCGTGGAGGGACCGGGGGCGACCGGATGCGTAGGCTGCGCCCGGCTCCGGATACCATCACAGTGGCCATCGGTATCCCCCGCGGGTCAACCGCTTGAACAGTCAACCGTCTGGAAGGGGGCCGCTCGCGTGAGTGTGCTCGACGAGATCATCGACGGAGTCCGTGCCGACCTCGCGGAGCGGCAGGCGCGCGTCAGCCTCGACGAGCTCAAGGAGCGCGCGGCGAAGGCGCCCTCGGCCAAGGACGGCATCGCCGCGCTCAAGGGCGACGGCGTCAAGGTGATCTGCGAGGTCAAGCGCTCCAGCCCGTCCAAGGGCGCGCTGGCCGCGATCGCCGACCCGGCCGGACTCGCCGCCGACTACGAGGCGGGCGGCGCGGCCGTCATCTCCGTCCTCACCGAGCAGCGCCGCTTCGGCGGCTCGCTGGCCGACCTCGAGGCGGTCCGCGCGCGCGTGGACATCCCCGTGCTGCGCAAGGACTTCATCGTCACGTCGTACCAGCTGTGGGAGGCCCGGGCCTACGGGGCCGACCTCGCGCTGCTGATCGTGGCCGCCCTGGACCAGCCGGCGCTGGAGTCGCTGATCGAGCGCGCCGTGTCCATCGGCCTGACCCCGCTGGTCGAGGTGCACGACGAGGACGAGGTCGACCGTGCGGTGGACGCCGGCGCACGGGTGATCGGCGTCAACGCGCGCAACCTGAAGACCCTGGAGGTCGACCGCGGGACGTTCGAGCGCGTCGCGCCGGAGATCCCCGACGGCATCGTCAAGATCGCCGAGTCCGGGGTGCGCGGGCCGCACGACCTCATCGCCTACGCCAACGCCGGGGCCGACGCCGTCCTGGTCGGCGAGTCCCTCGTCACCGGGCGCGACCCCAGGGCGGCGGTCTCCGACCTGGTGGCGGCCGGCACGCATCCCGCGCTGCGGCACGGCCGGGACTGACCCCCCGGTAGGCTGGGCACCGATGACCCCCGCGATCACCCCGACCAGCACGGACCGGCACGCCCGCCTCGCGCGCGGCTGCCGCCCGCGTGGCTGCCGCGCGCCCGCGCGCAGGGTGCACGGCCGCAGGGTCAGGTACGTCATCGGGGACGAGCCCGGCCAGGTGAACGGGCGTCGATGGCGGCGGGCCCAGGGGCGCGGGGAACTGCGCGACCGGCCCACAGCCCATTGACCGGCCCACAGCCGGCTGACGATCCCCGCCCCCACGGCGACCAGTGTCTTTTCACGCACTCACCGTGAGGTTTCCGCATGCCCAGCGAGTTCTTCGTTCCCGACCCCGAGGGGCGGGTCCCCAGCGCCGACGGCTACTTCGGCGCGTTCGGCGGCAAGTTCATCCCGGAGGCGCTCGTCGCCGCCGTGGACGAGGTCGCCGTCGAGTACGACAAGGCCAAGTCCGACCCCGAGTTCGCGCGCGAGCTCGACGACCTCCTCGCCAACTACACCGGCCGTCCCAGCGCCCTGACCGAGGTGCCCCGGTTCGCCGAGCACGCCGGCGGAGCCCGGGTCTTCCTGAAGCGGGAAGACCTCAACCACACCGGCTCCCACAAGATCAACAACGTGCTCGGGCAGGCCCTGCTCACCAAGCGCATGGGCAAGACCCGCGTCATCGCCGAGACCGGCGCCGGGCAGCACGGCGTCGCCACCGCCACCGCCTGCGCCCTGTTCGGCCTCGAGTGCACCATCTACATGGGCGAGATCGACACCCGGCGCCAGGCCCTCAACGTGGCCCGCATGCGCATGCTCGGCGCCGAGGTCGTCGCCGTGAAGTCCGGCAGCCGCACCCTCAAGGACGCCATCAACGAGGCGTTCCGCGACTGGGTCGCCAACGTCGACCGCACCCACTACCTCTTCGGCACCGTCGCCGGCCCGCACCCCTTCCCGGCCATGGTCCGCGACTTCCACCGCGTCATCGGCGTCGAGGCCCGGCGCCAGCTGCTCGAACGAGCCGGGCGGCTGCCCGACGCCGCCGTCGCCTGCGTCGGCGGCGGCTCCAACGCCATCGGCCTCTTCCACGCCTTCATCCCGGACGAGGGCGTCCGCCTCGTCGGCTGCGAGCCCGCGGGACACGGCGTCGAGACCGGCGAGCACGCGGCCACCCTCACCGCGGGCGAGCCCGGCATCCTGCACGGCTCCCGGTCCTACGTCCTGCAGGACGAGGAGGGCCAGATCACCGAGCCGTACTCGATCTCGGCCGGCCTGGACTACCCCGGCATCGGACCCGAGCACGCCTACCTCAAGGAATCCGGCCGCGGCGAGTACCGCGCGGTCACCGACGACGCGGCCATGCAGGCGCTGCGGCTGCTGTCGCGCACCGAGGGCATCATCCCGGCCATCGAGAGCGCCCACGCGCTGGCCGGCGCCCTGGAGGTCGGCAGGGAGCTCGGCAGGGACGGGCTGATCGTCGTCAACCTGTCCGGCCGCGGCGACAAGGACATGGACACGGCCGCCAGGTACTTCGGCCTGTACGACACCGACGCGGAGGTCGCCGCCGACGAGGCCGACACCGCGGAGATCGAGGGGGACGCCAAGTGAGCGGGAAGATCCAGCTGCTGACCGAGACCCTCGCCGCCGCGAAGGCGGAGGGACGCGCGGCGCTCATCGCCTACCTCCCGGCCGGGTTCCCGACCGTGGACGGCGGCATCGAGGCGATCAAGGCCGTCCTCGACGGCGGCGCGGACGTCGTCGAGGTCGGACTGCCGCACAGCGACCCCGTCCTCGACGGCCCCGTCATCCAGACCGCCGACGACGTCGCCCTGCGCGGCGGCGTCAAGATCGCGCACGTGATGCGCACGGTCAGCGAGGTCCACGAGGCGACCGGGAAGCCGGTGCTCGTGATGACGTACTGGAACCCCATCGACCGGTACGGCGTCGAGCGCTTCACCGCCGAGCTGGCGGAGGCTGGCGGCGCGGGCTGCATCCTGCCCGACCTGCCGGTGCAGGAGTCCGCCCTGTGGCGGGAGCACGCGGAGAAGCACGGGCTCGCGACGGTCTTCGTCGTGGCGCCCAGCAGCAAGGACGAGCGGCTCGCGCGGATCACCGCGGCGGGCAGCGGCTTCGTCTACGCCGCCTCGCTGATGGGCGTCACCGGCACCCGCGAGTCGGTCGGCGCGCAGGCCCAGGAACTGGTGGAGCGGACCCGGGCCACCGGCACCGGCCTGCCCGTCTGCGTCGGGCTCGGGGTCTCCGACGCCCGTCAGGCCGCGCAGGTCGCCGGCTTCGCCGACGGCGTGATCGTCGGCTCGGCGTTCGTGAAGCTGCTGCTGGACGCGCCGGACGAGACGGCCGGCCTCGCGGCCGTGCGCGCGCTCGCCGGTGAGCTGGCGAAGGGCGTGCGCGGGCAGGCGTAACGGGGGGACATTCCCGTGCGTGTGGCGCGAGTCACTCGAACGGGTGGAGCTGGGACCGGGGAGGCGCTTCGCGCCTCCCCGGTTCGTTCTGGGGGTGTGAGCGAGAAGAACCGAGAGGGAAAGCGCACCGCCCGCGAGCGACTGGCGGTCGAGCGCGAGAAGCAGAAAGCCGCGGACAAGCGCAGGCGGGCGCTGATCGTGGGCGCGGGCGTCGTCTGCGTCCTGGGCCTCGCGGCGGTGATCGGCGTGATCGCCGCGAACGCCGGCAAGGAGGAGGGCAGCGGCTCCGCGGGCCCGGTGGTGGCCCCCTCGGGAGCGCAGGGAAAGAACGGCCTCGCGATCCCGGTCGGCAAGGAGAGCGCCCCGTCGACGCTCACGGTCTGGGAGGACTTCCGCTGCCCGGCCTGCAAGGCCTTCGAGTCGTCCTACCGTCCGACGCTCCGCGAACTGACCGCCGCCGGCCAGCTCAAGATCGAATACCGCCTGGTCACGCTCATCGACGGCAACCTCGGCGGCACCGGCTCGCGCACCGCGGCCAACGCGGCGGCCTGCGCCCAGGACGCCGGGAAGTTCCCCGCGTACCACGACGTGCTCTACGACAACCAGCCCACCGAGACCGACGACGCCTACGCCAAGGACGCCAAGCTGATCGCGCTGGCGGGCAAGGTCGGCGGCTTGGACACGGCGGCGTTCCGCACCTGCGTGCAGGACGGCACCCACAACGGCTGGGTCGCCCGGTCCCAGCAGGCCTTCCGCTCCGGCGGTTTCAGCGGCACGCCGACCGTGCTGCTCAACGGCAAGAACATCTACCAGGACCGCACGATGACCCCCGCGAAGCTGAAGCAACTGGTGCAGGAGGCCGCCGCCAAGGGGTAGGGCAACTGGTCGGCGGTGAGCGGGTACGAGGTCGGTTTAGCTCGATCGTGTGACGGTCGGCTCCGGGACTTGCGGCACGCTGGGCCGACCGGACTAACGTGATCGTGCGATCTGGGACGCGGGGTGCGGTGCCAGCGTGTGGGCCCCGTTCCACCGGAGAGATCGTCCGGGGCCTCCCCGTCGCCTCTGGCCGTACCCGCCTGGCCAGGTCGTGAGGGAACCGGCCTCCTGGGGATCGGACCACGCACAGGATGCGTGTCGCCACCCCGGGGCTGAGTACGCCGGGGACCTGGGGGCACCTCCCACGCCCTTGAGGCAGCGGGGGAACGCCCAGGACCGTTCGGGGCGTGCCGGCGTGCGGACTCAGTCCTGCTCGCCGCTCAGGAACGGTGAGCGATTCACACGCCCCTGTTATGGACCCGTAGCCCGGCCGCACACCGCGTGCCCGGCCGGGCACGGTAGCGTCGACCCTGCCATGGAACTTGCCTACATTCCCAGCCCGTCGCGCGGGGTGCTGTACCTCGGCCCCATTCCGCTGCGCGGCTACGCGTTCTGCATCATCATCGGCGTCTTCGTTGCCGTCTGGCTCGGCAACAAGCGCTGGATCGCCCGCGGCGGGCGGGCCGGCACGGTGGCCGACATCGCGGTCTGGGCCGTGCCGTTCGGCCTCGTCGGCGGCCGCCTCTACCACGTGATCACGGACTACGAGCTGTACTTCAGCGACGGCCGTGACTGGGTGGACGCCTTCAAGGTCTGGGAGGGCGGCCTCGGCATCTGGGGCGCGATCGCGCTCGGCGCGCTCGGCGCGTGGATCGGCGCCCGGCGCCGGGGCGTGCCGATGCCCGCGTACGCCGACGCCGTCGCGCCCGGCATCGCGCTCGCGCAGGCGATCGGCCGCTGGGGCAACTGGTTCAACCAGGAGCTCTACGGCAAGGCGACCGACGTTCCATGGGCGCTGCACATCACGTCGTCCGCGGACGGCCGGGTGCCCGGGTACTACCACCCGACGTTCCTCTACGAGTCCCTGTGGTGCGTCGGCGTCGCCCTGCTGGTCATCTGGGCCGACCGCCGCTTCAAGCTGGGGCACGGGCGGGCCTTCGCCCTGTACGTCGCCGCGTACTGCGTGGGCCGGGCGTGGATCGAGTACATGCGGGTCGACGACGCCCACCACATCCTGGGCCTGCGGCTGAACGACTGGACCGCGCTGGTGGTGTTCCTGCTGGCGGTGACGTACATCGTCGTGTCGGCGAAGAAGCGGCCCGGCCGGGAAGCGGTCGTGGAACCGGGGGCGGCCGAGGAGGCCGCCGCGGACGAGGCGGCGGCCGGCGCGAAGAGCGACACCGACACCGACACCGGCACCGGCACCGGCACCGACGCCGACGGCGTCCCGGGCGCGGCCCACGCCGCGGAGACGTCGGACAAGGCGGGAACCGAGCCCGAGTCCGAGGCCGAGTCCAAGCCGGAGGCCAAGGCCAAGGCCGAGGCCGGTGCCGGGGACGAGGCGCGGGCCGCGGCGAAGGAAGACACGACGGACGACACCGAGACCGAGACCGAGACCGGGACGAAGGACGCGGCGGAGTCGGCGAAGCAGGGCTGACGGCCGTCAGGACCGGCGGGCCAGCGCCAGCGTCCGCCGGGCCGCCGCCACCACCGCCGCGTCGACGAACCGGCCGTCCGGCAGCGCCTGGGCGCCCTGTTCCGCCTCCGCGGCCTTCACGACCGCTTCCGCCTCCTCCACCTCCCTGCGGGTGGGCAGGTAGGCCCGTTCGATGACCGGCAGTTGCCGGGGATGGACGGCCGCCCGGCCCAGGAAGCCGAGGGCGCGGCCGCGCGCGCAGGACGCGGCCAGGCCCTCCAGGTCGCGGATGTCCTGGTGGACCGACTGCGGCGGTGGCGGCAGCCCCGCCGCCCGGGCGGCCACCACGATCCGGGAGCGGGGCCAGTCGAGGCCCGCGTCGTCGCGGACGCCCAGGTCGGCACGGAGATCCGCCTCACCGAGCGAGATGCCGCGCAGCGCGGGGTGGGCCGCGGCGATGGCGTGCGCGCGTTCCACGGCCAGGGCCGTCTCCAGCAGGGCGTACAGCGCCGGAGCCGTCGTCCGCGCGACACGGACCACCTGTTCGGGGCCCGTCACCTTCGGCAGGCGCAGGCCGGACACCCCGGGCAACGCCGCCAGAGCCGCCAGGTCCAAGGCCGCCGACGGGCCGTCGAGGGCGTTCACACGGACGTGCACCGGGACCGGCTGCGGCGCGCGCAGCAGGTCGGCGGTGGCGGCCCGGGCGTACTCCTTGCGGTCGGGCGCGACCGCGTCCTCCAGGTCGATCACCACCACGTCGGCGCCGGACACCAGGGCCTTGGCGACCACGTGCGGCCGGTCGCCGGGGGCGTAGAGCCAGGTCAGCGGGACCGTCATACGGCGCCTTCCGCCCGCAGGGCCGCCACTTCGGCCGGGGTCAGGCCCAGCTCCGTCAGGACCGTCTCGGTGTCCGCGCCGTGCGGCCGGCCCGCCCAGCGGACCGCGCCGGGCGTGGCGGAGAGCCGGAAGAGGACGTTCTGCATGCGCAGCGGCCCCAGGTCGGGGTCGTCGACGGTGGTGATCGTGCCGAGCGCCGCGTACTGCGGGTCCGTCATCACCTCCCGTACGTCCTGGACCGGGGCCACCGCCGCCTCCGCCTTCTCGAAGGCGGCCAGCACGTCGTCGCGGGTGCGCCCGGCGATCCAGCCGCCGACCGCCCGGTCCAGGACGTCCGCGTGCCGGGCCCGGCCGTCGCCCGTCGCGAACCACGGCTCGTCGATCAGCTCCGGCCGTCCCACCAGGTGCATGACGCGCTCGGCGACGGACTGGGCGGAGGTGGACACGGCCACCCAGGAGCCGTCGGCGGTGAGGTAGGTGCCGCGCGGGGCGTTGTTCTGGGAGCGGTTGCCGGTGCGGGGCTGGACGTGGCCGAGCTGGTCGTACCAGAGGGGGTGGGGCCCCAGGACGGTCAGGATCGGCTCGATGATCGCCATGTCGACGACCTGGCCCTCGCCGGTGCGCTCGCGCGCGGCCAGCGCCGTCATCACCGCGTACGCCGTCGCCAGGCCCGTGATCGAGTCGGCGAGGCCGAACGGCGGGAGCGTCGGCGGCCCGTCCGGCTCGCCGGTGATCGCGGCGAAGCCGCTCATCGCCTCGGCGAGGGTGCCGAAGCCGGGCCGGTGGGCATAGGGGCCGAACTGGCCGAAGGCGGTGACCCGGGCGAGCACCAGCCGCGGGTTGACGGCGGACAGCTCCGGCCAGCCGAGGTCCCACTTCTCCAGCGTGCCGGGGCGGAAGTTCTCCACGATCACGTCCGCCCCGGCGGCCAGCCGCAGCAGGGTGGCGCGGCCGCCCGGCCGGGACAGGTCCAGGGTGATGGTGCGCTTGTTGCGGCCCAGCAGCTTCCACCACAGCCCCACACCGTTCTTCGACGGGCCGTGGCCGCGGGAGGGGTCCGGTCTGTCGGGGTGCTCGACCTTGACGACCTCCGCGCCGAAGTCGCCGAGCATCGTCGCGGCGAGCGGACCGGCGAAGAGGGTGGCGAGGTCGAGGACGCGCAGGCCGGTCAGCGGGGCGTCGGCCCGGGTGTCCCGGGCGGGGGCGACGGGGGTGGTCATGGGCGGGACGCCTCCAGATGCGTGAGGTGGGCGAGGGTGTCGAAGCCGATGCCGTCGAAACCGGCGACGGAGGTGGCCAGCCGGTTCTTCAGCGGGGCCGTCCAGCGGTCGGGGAGGGCGGCGGGGGCGCCGGCGAGGAGGGCGCTGACGCTGCCCGCCGTCGCGCCGTTCGAGTCGGTGTCCCAACCGCCGGACACGACGCGGCAGACGGAGCCGGTGAAGTCGCCGTCGGCGTGGGTGAGAGCGGCGGCGACGAGCGCCGTGTTGGGCACGGCGTGCACCCAGTGATGGGCGGGGGAGTGGGTGGCGTGCAGCTCGTCGACGACCCGGTCGAAGTCCGCGTGCCGCCGCGCCAGCCGGACGGCGTGGCGAACGGCCCGGGCCAGCCGGGAGTCAGGGGGGACCACGGCGAGGCCGGTGCGCAGGCAGGCGTGCACGTCGTGGGCGCCGGTGGCGGCCCGCGCGATGACGGCGGCGGTGAACATCGCCGCGTAGACGCCGTTGGCGGTGTGTGTGAGGGTGGCGTCGCGGTGGGCCTGGGCGGCCGCGGCCGCCGGGTCGCCGGGGTTGGTCCAGCCGTGGACGTCGGCGCGGATCAGGGCCCCGATCCACTCGCGGAAGGGGTTGCGGTGGCGGGCCGTGCGCGGGGGTTCCACACCGCTGAGGAGATTGCGGTAGGCGACGCGCTCGGCGGTGAAGGCGCGGCCCGCCGGGAGTTCGTCCAGCCAGAGGGACGCCACGTCCGCGGTGCTGAAGCCCCTGCCGTGGCGTTGCAGCAACAGCAGGTTGAGCAGCGGGTAGTCGAGGTCGTCGTCCTCCGGCATGCCGTCGATGTTCTCGGCGAGGGAGTTCGGGGCCGAACGGCGGTTGAAGGGGAACCGGGCGGAGAGCTCGGCGGGCACTCCCCGGCCGGTGAAGTACGTGTGCAGCGGCCGGTTGCCGGTGGCTTCGGCCAGTTGCCGGATGCCCTCGAGGGGGAGCTTCTCGACGGGCTTGCCGAGGAGGCAGCCGACGGCCCGCCCGAGCCAGGCCGCCTCCAGCCGGGCGGGGTCGAGGCGGGCCGGGGCGATGCGGGTAGGGCCGAGGCGGGCCGGGGCGACGCGGGCCGGGTCGAGGCGTACGGCGGGGCCGGCGGCGGGCCAGTCCGGGCACAGCGCCTTGATCTGCTCCAGGTCCGTCGGCTCACGTTCCGTCAGGGCGCTCGGCAGCTCGGCCAGTTCGTCGAGCAGGTCCTCGGCGAGCAGCCGGAGGTAACGCGAGGCCGGTTCGGACGACGCGCCCGCCCGCGGCGGCGCCGGCCGGCCGCCCGCCGCCCGCCAGCGCGCCGCGATCGCGGAGGGCTCGCGGCCGTCCAGCGCCGCCTGGCGCAGTTCGTGGCCGATCAGGTCCTCCGGCTGGACCCACGTCAGTCGCAGCACGCCGGGCCCCCGATCCCGGCGAACGCCGCCTCGTGCGCCCGGCGCCGGCGCACGTCCCGGGCGAAGATCTCCCGGGCCACACCGGTGAGCGTCCGCGCCGGTTCCCACAGGTCCAGGCGGCTGGCCTCGGCGACCGTCCTCGCCCAGTCCTCCGGGACCGGGGAGCCCAGGGCCCCGGCCAGCGCGCCCGCCATCGTCGCGATGGAGTCGCAGTCGCGCCCGTAGTTCACCGCGCCCAGGACCGCCTGCCGGAAGTCGCCGCCGGCGACCACCAGCATGCCGAGCGCGACGGGCAGTTCCTCGATCGCGTGCAGGCGGGAGGGGCGGCGGGCGCCGAGGGAGGGCTGCCGGTAGTCCGGGCCCACGGTGTCGTACGGGGCCACCGCCTCCCGCAGCGGGATCAGGGCCGACTCGAAGTCCGAGTGACGGGCGGCCACTTCGCAGACCCGCTCGATCGCCGCCCGCGTGCCGTCCTTCGCCGGCGACAGGCAGGCCGCGACGACCGAGTCCGGGCTCGCCCCGGGCGCGCACGCCGCCGCCACCGCCGCGGCGAAGACACCCGCCGCCTCTCTGCCGTACGACGACTGGTGGGCGCCCGCGACGTCCAGGGCCTCGGCGTAGGCGCCCGCCGGGTTGGCCGCGTTGGCCAGGCCGACCGGGGCCATGTACATCGCGGCACCGCAGTTGACGATGTTGCCGACGCCGGCCTCGCGGGGATCGGCGTGGCCGTAGTGCAGTCGGGCCACCAGCCACTTCTCGGCGAGGAAGATCCGCTGCAACGGCAGCGCCTCCGCCTCCAGTTCCGGGATCCAGCGCGGGTTGGTCATCAGGTCGGGGACCAGGTGGTCCGCGACGGCGTAGGCGTCGAGGTGGTCGCGGACGGTCGCGTAGACCCGTACCAGGGCGTGCGTCATCAACGTGTCGTCGGTGACGTGGCCGTCGCCCTTGTGGTACGGGGCGAGGGGGCGGGCGGTGCGCCAGGCGTCGCCGTGCCAGGGGCCGACGATCCCGGCGACGCGGCCGCCGTGGCGCCGGCGGATCTGGTCGGGGGAGTAGCCCTCGACCGGTCCGCCGAGGGCGTCGCCGACCGCCGCGCCGACCAGGGCGCCGGTGATCCTGCCCTCCAGCGTTTCCTCCCTTCCCGCCGCAACGGGTGTCATGGGCGATGTGGGTGACATGGGTGGTGTGGGGGGTGGTGTGGGTGGTGTGCATGATGTGGGTGTCATGTCCCGAATCATCCTCCTGGTGGGGCCGGTTGCACGCCTTCCAGGAGTTCGGCGAGTTCCACCAGGTCCGTACCGGTGAGGCGGGGCAGGGCGCAGCCGGAGAGGGTGCGGCAGGCGTCCCGCCACGCGGTGGGGACCGCCGCGCGGCCGCCGAGGGCCCCGGTCAGCGCGCCCGCGAGGGCCGGGGCGGAGTCGGCGACCCGGGACAGGCAGGCGGCGGCCGGCACCGCCTCCGCGATCCGGCCCCGCGCGGCGGTGGCGAGCGCCAGGGCGACCGGGACCGTCTCGGCGGCGGCGATGCCGTAGCTGTAGACGTGGTCGACGATGCGGTGTTCGAGCAGCGGGACCAGGGCGAAGGCGGAGTCGGCGGCGCGGGCGAGGCGGAGCGCGTGGCGGGCGTTGCGGCCGATCTCGGTGCTTTCGGGCAGCTGCGCCAGGGCGGCGGTCACGCACGCGTCCACGTCCGCCGCGGCGAGGGCGAGCGCGAGGGCCGCCGCCATCGCCCGCGCGCCGTGCACGCCGTCGCCGTCCTGGGTGTAGCGGGCGTCGAACTCGGCCAGGTCGGCGGCGCCCCGCGGGTCGCCGGGGTGGGCGACGGCGAGGACGCAGGCCCGTACGCAGGCCGCGTCGTCGAAGTGGTGCGGGTTGTCGTGCCCGGTGGCGGGCGGGCGCAGGCCCGCGGCGAGGTTGCCGAGTCCGGCGCGGACGGAGATGCGGGCGCGCAGGGGGAGCACGGCCGACTCGACCTCCGGGGCGCGGTCGGCGGCCGCGGCGACCTCGCTCGCGAGCGCGTTCCAGGTGAGGTCGATCGCGGCCCGGGTACGGCGCTGCCTGCTCAGGTCTCCCAGCGCGTCGTCGTCGCCGGCCCGCAGCAGCGCCTCCGCCGCGAACGCCGCCCACTCGGCGTCGTCGGAGGGGCCGAGCAGGAGGGGCTCCGGGGGCTGGTTCAGGGCGATGGGGACGGGGAGGGTGGTCGTCGCGTTCTGCTCGGCGAAGGTGTCCAGCTCGCGGGTGAGGCGGCGGGTCCACTCCGGCATGCGGGCGGCACGGTGGCGGGCGGCGGGCCAGCCGGCGGCGTCGCCCGCGGCGAGGCCCAGGAGGAGGCCGGCGATGCGGTGTGCCTGCGGAGGCTCGGTGGCTCCTTCGGCCTCGGCTGCGCCTTCGGCCGGGTGGGTGGTCCCACCCGCACGACCCGTGCGGCTTTCGTGGTCGGGTGCGGGTGGCCGCGGTGGGGGGTTCTCGCCGTCGGCGGGCGACTGGCTCTCGGCTTCGACAGTCGGCGGGTCCGTTGGGGGGTCAAGGGATGTCGTGGTTGTCGTGGTTGTCGTCGGCTCGGTCCAGGGGGTCGGTGGGGTCATCGGGGGGCTCCGGTCCGGTGGGTGGGCTGGTCAGGAGGTCGGCGATGTCCAGGACGTGGTGGCCAGCCATCGCCGGCAGGCAGCGGCCCCGGGCCGGGCCGATCGCCGCCGCCCACTGCGCGGGGATCGCCGACACGCCGCACGTCGCCCCCGCCAGCGCGCCCGCCACGGCCGCCGTCGTGTCGGCGTCGCGGCCCATGTTGACGGCCGTCAGGACGGCCTGGACGAAGTCGCCGTCGGCCGCCGCGTAGGCGCCGAAGGCGAGGGCGACCGCCTCGGGCGCCAGGTCGGTCCACGGGTAGCCGCCGACCACCACCGCCGAGCGGAGGGCGCGTTCGCCGCGGTGCGCGACGGCCGCCGCCCGGCGCAGGCAACGCGCCGTCCAGGAGTCGTCCGGCACCACGGCCAGCGCGGAGGCGACGACCACGACCGGGGACGCCCCCGCCATCGCGGCCGCCACCCCGGCCGCGACCGCCCGGCCGCCGTGGATGCCCTCGCCCTCGTGGCTGACCGAGCCGTCGACCGCCGCCAGCCGGGCCGCCTCGGCGGGGCGGCCCGCGGCGAACACCCCGGCCGGCGCCGCGCGCATCGCGAGCCCGTCGCTCCAGGCATGACGATGCTGGGCCGAGATGGGGGCGGCCAGGCCGCGGCGGAGGTTCTCCAGCGTGCCGCGCTCGCTGAAACCGGCGCCCCGGAACGGGCCCTCCTCGCGGTCCGCGATCCACTCGTGCCAGGCCGCCTCCACGTGGGCCGGCGTGAGCGCGGATCCGTGGCGGGCCAGCAGCAGACCGGAGAAGATCGTGTACTCGGTGTCGTCCGTCCCGCACGGCGTCTCGGCGACGAAGCCCGTGATGCGGCCCCAGCGGGCGCGGATCTCGGAGGGCTTCAGGTTCTCCGCGGGCGCCCCGAGGGCGTCGCCGACGGCGAGCCCGAGCAGCGCGCCGCGGGCCCGCGCGCGGAGACCGGCGGCGTCGTCGGGCGCCGGTACCGGGGGACTGCAGACGGTCGATGCCATACGCGGCCTCTTCTCCGGGGTCTCCTCCGGGCTCGGCGCCGGCCCCGCCCGGGCGCCGCGCCCTTTGCGGATGTGTGCCACACGAGCGGGGGCGCGGAGCCGGGCGGACCGCAGCGTCACCCGGTCGACAGGTGAGCACCGCCCGCCACGGATGAGTATCGAAACGGTAAAACCGCTGGTTAGTGCAGCCTTTCCTTGCTGGCGCGAGAGGAGGGAACGGCGTAAGTTCTGGATGTCGAAAAGTAGAACTCGTCCAAAGTTAGCTTTGGCTAAGCTTCCCTGGGGGAACATTCGTGGCCATCATCGACAACGAGGCCGCGCTGCATGTGGCGCACCGGGACAACCACACCCACCGCGACGTCAACGGCGGCTGGCTGCGCCCCGCCGTCTTCGGCGCGATGGACGGACTGGTCTCCAACCTCGCCCTGATCACCGGCGTGGCCGGCGGCTCCGTGGGCCCGAGCACCATCGTCCTGACCGGTCTCGCCGGCCTCGCCGCCGGAGCCTTCTCGATGGCCGCCGGCGAGTACACCTCCGTCGCCTCGCAGCGCGAGCTCGTCGAGGCCGAGCTGGAGGTGGAGCGCAGGGAGCTGCGCAAGCACCCGCAGGCCGAGGAGCTCGAACTCGCGGCGCTCTACGAGGCCCGGGGCGTGGAACCGGAGCTGGCCCGGGAGGTCGCCCGGCAGCTCTCTCACGACCCCGAGCAGGCCCTGGAGATACACGCCCGCGAGGAACTCGGCATCGACCCGGGCGACCTGCCGTCGCCGCTGGTCGCGGCCGTGTCGTCGTTCGGGGCTTTCGCGATCGGCGCGCTGCTGCCCGTCCTGCCGTACCTGCTGGGGGCGACCGCCCTGTGGCCGGCGCTGTTGCTCGCGCTCCTCGGACTGTTCGCGTGCGGCGCCGTGGTGGCCAGGGTCACCGCGCGCAGCTGGTGGTACAGCGGCCTGCGGCAGTTCGCCCTGGGAGGCGCGGCGGCCGGTGTGACGTACGTCCTGGGCACTTTGTTCGGAACCGCCGTAGGATAGAGGAGCTGCTACTTATGCGTTGGGCCGCATAAGTAGCCGTTACTCGCTGGTTTCGACTGTTCGACCACCGGGCATGAGCCGTACGCGCTGCGGGCAACGACGCCTGTCGCGCACCCGCGGCGTGGGCGACGACGCTCCCTCCGCCACCGGGCCGACGGGCACCGATCTGTCCGCTCGGGTCCCCATAGTTTCCGCCGCCAGGCGCGGTACCCCACCGCGACCACGCGGCGTCCGCATGTTGGAACGGAGTATCCGGTTCCCGACAACCGCTCCATCATGTAACCTGCACGAAATTTTGCACAAGCAGAGGGCCAGCGTCGTCCCTCGGCAATCTGCATGCCACTTGAGACGACGACGGGAGAGCCGATGCGTACGCCGCGCCAGCCGTCCCAGCATTCCGCGAATGGCCAGAACTGGTCGTTCATGGATGCTCGCCCTGCTGCGCAGGGTATGTACGACCCCCGCAACGAACACGACGCCTGCGGCGTCGGTTTCGTCGCCACCCTCACCGGCGAGGCGTCGCACACGCTGGTCGAGCAGGGCCTGACCGTCCTGCGCAACCTGGAGCACCGCGGTGCCACCGGCTCCGAGCCCGACTCCGGCGACGGTGCCGGAATCCTCGCGCAGGTACCCGACGCCTTCTTCCGTGACGTGGCCGGATTCGAGCTGCCCGAGGCCGGTGCCTTCGCAGTCGGCATCGCCTTCCTGCCGCAGGACGCCACCGAGGACGCCGTCTCACGCATCGAGACGATCGCCGCCGAGGAGGGCCTGACGGTCCTGGGCTGGCGCGAGGTCCCCGTCGCCCCCGAGCTGCTCGGCGCCACCGCCCGCTCGACGATGCCCGTCTTCCGCCAGATCTTCGTGGCCGACGGACAGTCGACGGGCATCGCACTCGACCGCAAGGCCTTCGTGCTGCGCAAGCGCGCCGAGCGCGAGGTCGGCGTCTACTTCCCGTCGCTGTCCGCGCGGACGATCGTCTACAAGGGCATGCTGACCACCGGCCAGCTCGAGCCCTTCTTCCCGGACCTGTCCGACCGCCGCTTCGCCTCCGCGATCGCGCTCGTGCACTCCCGGTTCTCCACCAACACCTTCCCGAGCTGGCCGCTCGCGCACCCCTACCGCTTCGTCGCGCACAACGGTGAGATCAACACCGTCAAGGGCAACCGCAACTGGATGCGCGCCCGCGAGTCGCAGCTGGCCTCCGACCTGTTCGGCCCGCAGGACAAGCTGGCGCGGACCTTCCCGGTCTGCACCCCCGACGCCTCCGACTCCGCGTCCTTCGACGAGGTGCTCGAGCTGCTGCACCTCGGCGGCCGTTCGCTTCCGCACGCGGTGCTGATGATGATCCCGGAGGCGTGGGAGAACCACGACTCCATGGACCCGGCCCGGCGCGCCTTCTACCAGTTCCACTCCACGCTGATGGAGCCCTGGGACGGCCCCGCCACCGTCACCTTCACCGACGGCGTCCAGGTCGGCGCCGTGCTCGACCGCAACGGTCTGCGCCCCGGCCGCTACTGGGTCACCGACGACGGCCTCGTCGTCCTCGCCTCCGAGGTCGGCGTCCTCGACATCGACCCCGCGAAGGTCGTCCGCAAGGGCCGCCTGCAGCCCGGCCGCATGTTCCTGGTGGACACCGCCGAGCACCGCATCATCGAGGACGACGAGATCAAGGCCGCCCTCGCCGCCGAGCAGCCCTACCAGGAGTGGCTGGAGGCCGGCGAGATCGAGCTGGGCGACCTGCCCGAGCGCGAGCACATCGTGCACACGCACGCCTCCGTCACCCGCCGCCAGCAGACCTTCGGCTACACCGAGGAGGAGCTGCGGGTCATCCTCGCGCCGATGGCCAAGGCCGGCGCCGAGCCGATCGGCTCGATGGGCACCGACAGCCCGATCGCGGCCCTCTCCGAGCGCCCGCGGCTGCTGTTCGACTACTTCACCCAGCTGTTCGCGCAGGTCACCAACCCGCCGCTGGACGCGATCCGTGAGGAGCTCGTCACCTCCCTGCGTTCCTCGCTCGGCCCGGAGGGCAACCTGCTGGAGCCGACGGCCGCCTCCTGTCGCACGGTCACCCTGCCCTTCCCGGTGATCGACAACGACGAGCTGGCCAAGCTCATCCACATCAACGCCGACGGCGACATGCCCGGCTTCAAGGCCGCGACCCTCTCCGGCCTTTACCGGGTCTCCGGCGGCGGTGACGCCCTCGCCGCGCGCATCGACGAGATCTGCGCCGAGGCCGACACCGCCATCGGCAACGGCGCCCGCCTGATCGTCCTGTCGGACCGCCACTCGGACGCCGAGCACGCGCCGATCCCGTCGCTGCTGCTGACCGCGGCCGTCCACCACCACCTCATCCGCACCAAGCAGCGCACCCAGGTGGGCCTGCTGGTCGAGGCCGGCGACGTCCGCGAGGTCCACCACGTCGCCCTGCTCATCGGCTACGGCGCCGCCGCCGTCAACCCGTACCTGGCGATGGAGTCCGTCGAGGACCTGGTCCGCGCGGGTACCTTCCTGCCCGGCATCGAGTCCGAGAAGGCCATCCGCAACCTCATCTACGCCCTCGGCAAGGGCGTGCTGAAGGTCATGTCCAAGATGGGCATCTCGACCGTCGCCTCCTACCGCGGCGCCCAGGTCTTCGAGGCCGTCGGCCTCGACGAGGCCTTCGTCGAGAAGTACTTCAACGGCACCGCCACCAAGATCGGCGGCGTCGGCATCGACGTCATCGCCAAGGAGGTCGCAGCCCGCCACGCCAAGGCGTACCCGGCCTCCGGCATCGCCCCGGCGCACCGCGCGCTGGAGATCGGCGGCGAGTACCAGTGGCGCCGCGAGGGCGAGCCGCACCTGTTCGACCCGGAGACGGTCTTCCGCCTCCAGCACTCCACCCGCACCGGCCGCTACGACGTCTTCAAGAAGTACACGGCCCGGGTGAACGAGCAGTCCGAGCGCCTGATGACGCTGCGCGGCCTGTTCGGCTTCAAGTCCGACCGGCAGCCGGTCCCCCTGGACGAGGTCGAGCCGGCCTCCGAGATCGTCAAGCGCTTCTCCACCGGCGCCATGTCGTACGGCTCCATCTCCCAGGAGGCGCACGAGACCCTCGCCATCGCCATGAACCAGCTGGGCGGCAAGTCCAACACCGGTGAGGGCGGCGAGGACCCGGAGCGCCTGTACGACCCGGCGCGCCGCTCGTCCATCAAGCAGGTCGCCTCCGGCCGCTTCGGCGTGACCAGCGAGTACCTGGTCAACGCGGACGACATCCAGATCAAGATGGCGCAGGGCGCCAAGCCCGGCGAGGGCGGCCAGCTGCCCGGCCACAAGGTCTACCCGTGGGTCGCCAGGACGCGGCACTCGACGCCGGGCGTGGGCCTGATCTCCCCGCCGCCGCACCACGACATCTACTCCATCGAAGACCTGGCCCAGCTGATCCACGACCTGAAGAACGCGAACCCGCGGGCGCGGATCCACGTCAAGCTGGTCTCCGAGGTCGGCGTCGGCACGGTCGCGGCCGGTGTGTCCAAGGCGCACGCGGACGTGGTCCTCATCTCCGGCCACGACGGCGGCACCGGCGCCTCGCCGCTGACGTCGCTGAAGCACGCGGGCGGCCCCTGGGAGCTCGGCCTCGCCGAGACCCAGCAGACCCTGCTGCTCAACGGCCTGCGCGACCGCATCGTCGTGCAGACCGACGGCCAGCTCAAGACCGGCCGCGACGTCGTCATCGCGGCGCTGCTCGGCGCCGAGGAGTTCGGTTTCGCGACCGCGCCGCTCGTCGTCTCCGGCTGCGTCATGATGCGCGTCTGCCACCTGGACACCTGCCCGGTCGGCATCGCCACGCAGAACCCGGTCCTGCGCGACCGCTTCTCCGGCAAGGCCGAGTACGTGGTGAACTTCTTCCAGTTCATCGCCGAGGAGGTCCGCGAGCTGCTGGCCGAGCTGGGCTTCCGCTCCATCGAGGAGGCCGTCGGCCATGCCGAGGCGCTCGACGTGACCCGCGCGGTCGACCACTGGAAGGCCCAGGGCCTGAACCTGGAGCCGCTGTTCCACGTGCCCGCGCTCGCCGAGGGCGCCGCGCGCCACCAGGTGATCGCCCAGGACCACGGCCTGGAGAAGGCGCTCGACAACGAGCTGATCAAGCTCGCCGCCGACGCCCTGGCCGCCGACTCGGCGACCGAGGCCCAGCCGGTGCGCGCCCAGGTCGCGATCCGCAACATCAACCGCACGGTCGGCACGATGCTCGGCCACGAGGTGACGAAGAAGTTCGGCGGGGCGGGACTGCCCGACGACACCATCGACATCACCTTCACCGGCTCGGCGGGCCAGTCCTTCGGCGCCTTCCTGCCGCGCGGCGTCACGCTGCGCCTGGAGGGCGACGCCAACGACTACGTCGGCAAGGGCCTGTCCGGCGGCCGCGTCGTCGTCCGCCCGGACCGGGGCGCCGACCACCTGGCCGAGTACTCCACCATCGCGGGCAACACCATCGCCTACGGCGCGACCGGCGGCGAGCTGTTCCTGCGCGGCCGCACCGGCGAGCGGTTCTGCGTCCGCAACTCCGGCGCGACGGTCGTCTCCGAGGGCGTGGGCGACCACGGCTGCGAGTACATGACCGGCGGTCGCGCGGTGGTCCTCGGCCCGACGGGCCGCAACTTCGCGGCCGGCATGTCCGGCGGTGTCGCCTACGTGATCGACCTCGACCGGGACAACGTCAACGCCGGCAACCTCGACGCGGTCGAGGCGCTGGACGACGCCGACAAGCAGTGGCTGCACGAAGCGGTGCGCCGGCACCAGCAGGAGACGGGCTCCACGGTCGCCGAGAAGCTGCTCGCCGACTGGGACGCGGCCGTGGACCGCTTCAGCAAGATCATCCCCCGCACGTACAAGGCAGTGCTCGCCGCCAAGGACGCCGCCGAGCGAGCCGGTCTGTCCGAGACCGAGGTCACCGAGAAGATGATGGAGGCGGCGATCAATGGCTGACCCGAAGGGCTTTCTGAACCACGGCCGTGAGGTCGCCAAGACCCGCCCCGTCGGCGAGCGCGTCAAGGACTGGAACGAGGTCTACGTCCCCGGCTCCCTGCTGCCGATCATCAGCAAGCAGGCCAGCCGGTGCATGGACTGCGGCATCCCGTTCTGCCACAACGGCTGTCCGCTGGGGAACCTGATCCCCGAGTGGAACGACTACGCCTACCGCGAGGACTGGTCGGCCGCGCAGGAGCGTCTGCACGCGACGAACAACTTCCCGGAGTTCACCGGCCGCCTGTGCCCGGCTCCGTGCGAGTCGGCGTGCGTGCTCGGCATCAACCAGGCGCCGGTCACCATCAAGAACGTCGAGGTCTCGATCATCGACAAGGCGTGGGAGACCGGGGACGTCGCCCCGCAGATCCCGGAGCGCCTGTCCGGCAAGACCGTCGCGGTCGTCGGCTCGGGCCCGGCGGGTCTGGCCGCCGCCCAGCAGCTGACCCGGGCCGGCCACACCGTCGCCGTCTACGAGCGCGCGGACCGCATCGGAGGCCTCCTCCGCTACGGCATCCCCGAGTTCAAGATGGAGAAGCGGCACATCAACCGCCGTATCGAGCAGATGCGCGCGGAGGGCACCCGCTTCCGCACCGGCATCGAGATCGGCCGCGACCTGAAGGCGACCGACCTGAAGAAGCGGTACGACGCCGTGGTCCTGGCCGTCGGCGCCACCACCGCCCGTGACCTGCCCGTCCCCGGCCGCGAGCTGAAGGGCGTCTACCAGGCCATGGAGTACCTGCCGCTGGCCAACAAGGTCCAGGAGGGCGACTACGTCACCTCCCCGATCTCGGCCGAGGGCAAGCACGTCGTGGTCATCGGCGGCGGCGACACCGGCGCGGACTGCGTGGGCACCGCCCACCGCCAGGGCGCGGCCTCGGTGACGCAGCTGGAGATCATGCCCCGCCCGAACGACGAGCGGAACCCGGTCTCCCAGCCGTGGCCGACCTTCCCGATGCTCTACAAGGTCACCTCGGCGCACGAGGAGGGCGGCGAGCGGGTCTACTCCGTCTCGACCACCCACTTCGAGGGCGACGAGGACGGCAACGTCCAGTGGCTGCACCTCACCGAGGTGGAGTTCGTCGACGGCAAGCTGACCCAGAAGCCGGGCACGGAACGCAAGATCCCCGCCCAGCTGGTCACCCTCGCCATGGGCTTCACCGGCACCGACCGGGAGAACGGCCTGGTGGAGCAGTTCGGCCTGGGGCTCGACGAGCGCGGCAACATCGCCCGCGACGCCGATTTCCAGACCAACGTGCCCGGCGTGTTCGTCGCCGGTGACGCCGGCCGCGGCCAGTCGCTCATCGTGTGGGCGATCGCGGAGGGCCGCTCGGCCGCCCGCGGCGTCGACCGCTTCCTGACCGGCGCCAGCGACCTGCCGGCCCCGATCCGCCCGACGGACCGCGCCCTGATGGTCTGACGGCACCTCCCAGCGTCCCGTACAACGGCGTACGGCACACCGGCGGCGCCCGCCCCTTGTCCCCGACCGGACCGAGGGCGGGCGCCGTCGCACGTCGTGGGTCAGGGCACCCGGTACGTCTCGCCGTAGACCTGCCAGGTCAGCGGCGTCTTCAGGGACAGGTTGCCGTCGTACAGGAACTGCCGCTGGGCGTTGTCGATGCGGCTGGTGTCGATGGTGGCCTTCTTCGCCTTCATGGCCTCACGGCGGATGTCGAGGAAGACGTCGAGGTACGACTTCTCCGAGCCGCCCTCCGAGGGGGTGTCCGCCTCCCGCAGCGCACGCTCGCGCAGCCCGTAGAAGCTGTTCGGGCCGGTGCCGGGGCCGTGGAGGACCATCGCGTCGTAGTAGACGAACTGGCCCAGGGTGCCCAGGCCGTCCAGCTTGGCGAGGCGGACCGCCGGGTCGAAGTAGACGCGGTCGCGTTCCTCGTCCTGCGCCGCACGGAAGGCGGGGCGCCGTGCCTCCGCCCTCCAGGCCGCGGTGAAGCCGGGGTCCAGGCCCTCGTGCGAGTCGGTGCCGTCGACCTTCCGCAGGGCGGGCAGGTAGCCGGCGAGGCCGTTGCCGGGGTGGGCCTTGGTGTAGCGGTCGACGAGGGTGAGCATGTCGTGCGTGCCGGAGCAGAACCCGACGATGCCGGCCGTGTAGCCCTGGCCGTCGCCGATGTCCTCGATGTAGCCGTAGGCGCTGCGCCAGTCCAGCGTGGAGTTCTCGGCGCTCGCCACCAGCTTCTGGGCCAGCTCCTTCTTCTCGGGCGCGGCCAGGCCCGGCGGCAGGCCGGCGATGGCCTCGTCGTCCTCGGCACGTTCCCGCTCGGCGCGGTCCTTGGCGTCCTGCCGGGCCTGCTGCGCGGCGGAGATCGGGGCCTTGGCCGTGCCGCCGTCGGACTGCGCGGGCGCGAGGAAGTAGAACGCCGCCGTGGCGACCACGGGGACGGCCGCGAAGAGGAGGCAACCAGCACGTTTCACAGACGGGCACCTTGAGTGAGATTTGCGGACATCGGCCACAGGGTACGGTCAGCCGGCTCCCGGCCCGCGCCCGCTGTCGGTTCCGTGACCTTCACGGGTCCCGGGCATCCGCCGGCCCGGCGCCGCGGGACGTCCTGTCCGCGGCGTCGGCCCGGCCCGTGGCGCCGGTCATGGTGTCCTGCGGGATCGGGCCGCCCGTCGACGCGAACGGCGCGCGCCGACGGGCCGGGGTCGGCGGGCCGGGGCCGCGCGGCGGGTGCGGGCCCGGCCGGCCCGGGCCGTGTCCGGCGAGGCCGCGCGTGTCGCGAAGCCGACGGTGCGGGAGTGCCGGCGCGGACTCACCGGCGGCGGCCGCCACCGACGACCACCGCCCGGCACTCGTGCGGGGTGCCCCACGCGGTGCGCAGGGCGCGGGCCTTGGTCAGCCACAGCGACAGGTCGTACTCCGCGGTGTAGCCGATCGCGCCGTGCAGTTGCAGTGCCGTGCGGGCGGTGGCGTACGCCGCCTCGCACGCGGCGGTCTTCGCCGCGGCGACGTCCCGCGGCGTCATCGTCAGCGCCGCCCCGAAGAGCAGGGGCCGCGCGAACTCCAGGGCGGTCCGCGCGTCGGCCAGCCGGTGCCTGACCGCCTGGAACGAGCCGACGGGCACCCCGAACTGCACCCGCCGCCGCACATGGGCGACCGTCCGGTCCAGCAGGGCGAGGCCGACACCGAGGGCCTGGGCGGCGGTGGCCAGGCGACCCCACAGCAGGGCGTGCGCGGCGGGCGGGCCGGGGGCGAGGATTTCGCCGCCGGGTGCCAGCGGGGTGAGGCGGCGGGCGGGATCGAGGGAGCGGCGCACCGGGCCGTGGCCGGGGGCCAGGCGCAGGCCGTCGCCGTCCACGGCGAGACGGACGGTCGCCGCGTCGCCGTCCAGCGCGCGCCCCCCGTCGTACGCCACCGTCGCCATCGCCCGGCCGGAGGCGAGCGCGGGCAGCAGCCGCCCGGCGGCCGGGCCCGGCCGGGTCAGCAGCGCCGCCGCGACGACCGTCTCCACCAACGGGCCGGGGACCGCGTGCCGTCCCAACTCCACGAAGGCCACGGCGACGTCGGCCGGCCCGGCGCCCGAACCCCCGTGCTCCTCGGGGACCGCGAGACCGAACACGCCCGCCTCGGCGAGCCGCGCCCACAGCGCACGGCCGCGCGCGTGCTCACCCCGGCTCCAGTCCCGCACCGCGGACGGCGTGTCCGCGGCCGTCAGCATGGCGTCCAGGGACGCGGCGAACACGCGCTGCTCGGTGTCGAGGAGGAAGCGCATCAGCGGCGCCTGCCCGGCAGGCCGAGCAGGCGCTCGGCGACGATGTCCCGCTGGATCTCGTTGGTGCCCGCGTAGACCGGCCCGGCGAGGGAGAAGACGTACCCCTCCGACCAGCCGGTGTCCGCCAGCTCGCCCTCCTCGCCGAGCAGGTCGAGCGCCGTCTCGTGCAGCGCGAGGTCCAGTTCGGACCAGAAGACCTTGTTCATGCTGGACTCCGCGCCGAGCGCGGCGCCCTCCCGCAGGCGGCAGGCCGCCGCGTAGGCGTGCAACTGGTAGGCGCGGGCGCCGATCAGGGCGTCGGCCACCCGGTCCCGGGCGTCGTCCGGGCAGCCCCGCTCCCGCCACAGCCGGTGCAGGCGGCTGGCCGCGGCCAGGAAGCGGCCGGGGGAGCGCAGCGTCAGCCCGCGCTCGTCGCCCGCCGTCGCCATCGCGATCCGCCAGCCGTGGCCGGGTTCGCCGAGGACGTCCTCGTCGGGCACGAACACGTCGTCCAGGAACAGCTCGGCGAATGCCGGCTTCCCGTCGAGCCGGCCGATCGGCCGGACGGTGACGCCCGGCGCGCGCAGGTCGAACATCAGGTACGTCAGGCCCTCGTGGCGTCTCGCCGCGTCCGGGTCGCTGCGGAACAGGCCGAAGGCACGGTCGGCGAACGCGGCCCGCGACGACCACGTCTTCTGCCCGCTCAGGCGCCAGCCGCCGGCCGTGCGCACCGCCCGCGACCGCAGCGACGCCAGGTCCGAGCCCGCCTCCGGCTCCGACCACGCCTGCGCCCACACCACCTCGCCGCCGGCCATGGGCGGCAGCACGCGGGCCCGCTGCTCCTCGGTGCCGTGGGCGAGGAGGGTCGGCGCGAGCAGGCTGATCCCGTTCTGCCCGACCCGGCCCGGCGCGCCCGCCGCGTGGTACTCCTCCTCGAAGACCAGCCACCGCACAAGGCCGCAGTCCCTGCCGCCGTACCGCTCCGGCCAGTCGACGACCGACCAGCGCCCGGCGGCCAGTTCGGCCTCCCAGGCGCGATGGGCGGCGAAGCCCTCCGCGGTCTCCAGGGACGGCAGCGGCGCCGCCGGCACGTGCGCGCGCAGCCAGGCGCGGGCCTCGGCGCGGAAGGCGTCCTCTTCCTGCGTGAACGCGAGATCCATCGGCTCCCGTCCTTCCCTAACAAGTGTTTGGTAGGTTAGCGTGGCTCCATGACAGGCGTCGAGAGCCCGGCGTACGAGCCCGGGCACGGGCTGCTGCGGGACCGCACCGCCGTCATCACGGCCGCGGCCGGAACCGGCATCGGCGGCGCGACCGCGCGCCGCTTCCTGGAGGAGGGCGCGCGCGTACTGGTCAGCGACGCGCACGCGCCACGCCTCGAGCGGTACGCGGCCGAGCTGGCCGGGGAGTTCGGCGCCGGGGCGGTCACCGCCCTGCCCTGCGACGTGACCGACGAGAATCAGGTGCAGACCCTGTTCGACACCGCCGTCCGCACCCACGGACGGCTCGACGTCGTCGTCAACAACGCCGGTCTGGGCGGCACTTCGGACCTCGTCGAGATGAGCGACGAACAGTGGTCGCGGGTGCTGGACGTGACGCTGGGCGGCACGTTCCGGTGCACCCGGGCCGCGCTGCGCCGGATGCGCGAGCACAAAGCCGGCGTCATCGTCAACAACGCCTCCGTCGTCGGCTGGCGCGCCCAGACCGGGCAGGCGCACTACGCCGCCGCCAAAGCGGGCGTGATGGCGCTGACCCGGTGCGCCGCACTGGAGGCCGCACGGTACGGGGTGCGGGTCAACGCCGTCTCCCCGAGCCTCGCCCTGCACCCCCACCTGGTGAAGGTGACGACGCCGGAGCTGCTGCGGGAACTGGCCGACCGCGAGGCCTTCGGACGACACGCCGAGCCATGGGAGGTGGCCAACGTGATCGTGTTCCTGGCGTCCGGCTACTCCTCCTACATGACCGGCGAGGTCGTCGCCGTCAGCAGCCAGCACCCCTGACGGCCGGGCAGACCACAATGGACCCGTGCCGACCAAGAAGAAGCCCCAGGTGACCGCAAGCCCGGCGCGCCGCCGCGAACTCCTGCACACCGCCGCCGAGGTGTTCGCCGAGCAGGGCTACAACGCCACCACCGTACGCAAGATCGCGGACCACGCGGGCATGCTCGCGGGCAGCCTCTACTACCACTTCGACTCCAAGGAGTCGATGCTCGAGGAGATCCTGCGGACCTTCCTCGACGAGCTGTGGGACGGCTACGACACCGTCCTCGCGGCCCGCCTGGGCCCGCGCGAGACCCTCGAAGCACTCGTCACCGAGTCGTTCCGGGAGATCGACCGGCACCGCGCCGCCGTCGCGATCTACCAGAAGGAGTCCAGGCAACTCGTCGCGCAGGAGCGGTTCGCCTTCCTCGCCGAGTCGCAGCGCAAGTTCGAGAAGGCGTGGCTGTCCACGCTGGAACGCGGGGTCGCCGACCGGGTCTTCCGCGCCGACCTCGACGTCCGCCTCACCTACCGGTTCGTCCGCGACACCGTGTGGGTGGCCGCCTCCTGGTACCGGCCCGGCGGACAGCACAGCCCCGAGGAGATCGCCCGGCAGTACCTGTCGATGGTCCTGGACGGAATCGCCGTACGCACGTAGATCCACGTACGCACGTGAACCCACAGGGAGACGCCATGCCCGAGGCCTACATCGTCGAAGCGGTCCGCACGCCCGTCGGGCGGCGCGGGGGAGGCCTCAGCGGCGTCCACCCGGCCGACCTCGGCGCGCACGTGCTGCGCGAACTCGTCACACGGTCCGGCGTGGACGCGGCGGCCGTGGAGGACGTCGTCTTCGGCTGCCTGGACGCGGTCGGGCCGCAGGCCGGGGACATCGCGCGGACCTGCTGGCTGGCGGCCGGGCTGCCGGAGGAGGTGCCGGGCGTGACCGTCGACCGGCAGTGCGGCTCCTCCCAGCAGGCCGTCCACTTCGCCGCGCAGGCCGTACTGT
Organism: Streptomyces sp. NPDC020996; assembly: GCF_040641355.1. Taxonomy (NCBI): domain Bacteria; kingdom Bacillati; phylum Actinomycetota; class Actinomycetes; order Kitasatosporales; family Streptomycetaceae; genus Streptomyces; species Streptomyces sp. NPDC020996. Next base: position 97,383 of record NZ_JBFADM010000005.1, on the reverse strand, counting down.
CCGGCACCCAGGACCTCGTGGTCGCGGGCGGCGTGCAGAACATGTCGCAGATCCCCATCGCCTTCGCCACCCGGCAGGCCGCCGAACCCCTGGGACTGACCGGGGGACCCTTCGCCGGCAGCGAGGGCTGGCGGGCGCGCTACGGCGACCGGCCCGTCAACCAGTTCGCCGGCGCCGAGATGATCGCCGCGAAGTGGGGGATCACCAGGCGCGACCAGGAGGAGTACGCGCTGCGCTCCCACCGGCGGGCCCTGCGCGCCGTCGACGAGGGCCGCTTCGAGCGCGAGATCGCCCCCTGCGGCACGGTGGCCGTCGACGAGGGACCGCGGCGGGACACCTCCCTGGAGAAGATGGCCGCCCTGAAGCCGGTCCTCGACGGCGGCACCGTCACTGCCGCCTGCTCCTCGCAGGTCTCCGACGGCGCGGCGGCGCTGCTCCTCGCCTCCGAGCGGGCGGTGCGCGAGCACGGGCTGACGCCACGGGCACGCGTCCACCACCTCTCCGTACGCGGCGAGGACCCGATCCGCATGCTGTCGGCACCCATCCCGGCCACCGCGTACGCCCTGAAGAAGACCGGCCTGACCATCGACGACATCGACCTGGTCGAGATCAACGAGGCGTTCGCCCCCGTCGTCCTGGCGTGGCTGAAGGAGACCGGCGCCGACCCCGACAAGGTCAACGTCAGCGGCGGCGCCATCGCCCTCGGCCACCCCCTGGGCGCCACCGGCGCCCGGCTCATGACGACCCTGCTGCACGAACTGGAGCGCACCGGCGGCCGGTTCGGGCTGCAGACCATGTGCGAGGGCGGCGGCCAGGCCAACGTGACGATCATCGAACGGTGCTGAGCGACCGCACCACCTCCGCCGCCTCCCGCATGATCCGCTCCACCAGCTCCGCGCACGACGGCAGGTCGTCGATCACCCCGGCGACCTGCCCCGACGCCATCACCCCCAGGTCGGTGCGCCCGTCCACCATCGCCGACTTCAGCAGCATCGGCGTGTTCGCGGCGAGCAGCACCTGACTCCACGACAGGTCCCTGCCGTGCTTCATGGCGAGCCCGTCGCGCACCATCCGCCGCCACGTCAGCCCCGACAGGCGGCGGAACCCGGCCGCGCGCCGGACGGCGTGCAGCAGCGCCCGGGCCCGGCCGGAGCGCTCCAGAGCGTCCACCAGATCCGTGCGCAGCATCCGGTGCGGCAGCCCGTCGACCGCCGTGGTGACGGTGACGTCCCGGACGGTCGCCGCCAGATACCGCCGCTTGACCGCGTCCGGGACGGTCGAGTCCGACGTCAGCAGGAACCGCGTGCCCATCGCGACGCCCGCCGCCCCGTACGCCAGCGCCGCGACCAGGCCCCGCCCGTCGAAGAAGCCACCCGCCGCCACCACCGGGATGTCCACCGCGTCGGCCACCTGCGGCAGCAGCACCGTCGTCGCCACCTCACCGGTGTGCCCGCCGCCCTCCCCGCCCTGCACGATCACTGCGTCCGCACCCCACGCCGCGACCTTCTCCGCGTGCCGCCGGGCCCCGACGGACGGCATGACGACCACGCCCGCCTCCTTCAGCCGTCCGATCAGCTCCCGGGACGGCGCGAGGGCGAACGAGGCAACCCGCACCCCCTCCTCGATCAGGACGTCCACCCGGTCGCCCGCGTCCGCCGCGTCCGCGCGCAGATTCACCCCGAACGGCGCGTCCGTACGCGACCTGACCTCCCTTATCGCCTCCCGCAGCCGGTCCACGGTCATCGTCGCGGAGGCCAGCACGCCCAGCGCGCCCGCGTTCGCGGCCGCCGACACCAGCCGCGGGCCCGCCACCCACCCCATGCCGGTCTGCACGATCGGATGCCGGACACCGGTGAGCCGGGTGAGCGCCGTCTCCATCACGCGCCGACCTCCGACTCCCCTGTAGTGTGCGGGATCACGCGCCGACCTCCGACTCCCGTGTGCCGTGCGGGTCGATCACCTCGCGGACCAGCCGCAGCTCCCCGACCGTGGGCTCGCGGGTGGCCGGCACCTCCTCCGGGACGGTCAGCTCGAACCCGGTCGCCTCCCTGACCTGCTCCACCGTCACCCCCGGGTGCAGGGACGCCAGCCGCATCGAGCGGTCCGGGGTGGCGAAGTCGAACACGCCGAGGTCGGAGACGACACGCGGGATGCGGTGGTAGCGCGCGCCGGCCGCACGGTCGTAGCCGACCCCGCAGACCATGTCGACCTGCTCGACGAACACCCGGCGCGAGTGCCGCGGGATCCAGTAACTCGTCGCGTGGTTCAGGGTGTTGACCGGCGCACCGCGCACCCCGAGCAACTGTCTCACCGGCCGCTCCCAGTCGCCGATGCAGGAGATGTTCTGGTTGCCGAACCGGTCGATCTGGCTCGCGCCCATCATCACGTGCCGCCGCCCGCCGGTGACCAGCGCCAGGTGCTGCCGGTACGGCAGCCAGCCCTCGGGCGTGCCGTCCGGCCGCACCAGCATCGCCTCGCCGTCGGTCAGCAGCAGGTCGGGCGCGAAGGTGAGCCGGGCCAGCCGCGCGCCCACCGACGGGATCAGGCCCATCGGACTGGCCAGGATCTCGCCCGCGCCCCGCCACGCCTCCGCGCAGGCGACGACGCAGTACTCCGCCCGGGTGATGGCCGTCATGCGCCCTCCCGCACGGCCGCCGCCCGGTAGGCACCCTCGTCCCCGCCCAGGAACCGGGCCGCGAACTCGGGCCAGGGCGTCGTCGCGTACAACCGCTGGAACCCCTCGTCCCGGCCGTAGTCGGGGGCGCAGGAGGTGAAGTGCGCGCCGTGCGGGACCTCGACCACGCCCGCGACCGCGAGCCGCTTGAGCAGCAGCGTCTGCGGAGCCGCCGCCCGAGTCAGCTCCGCGGTGTCCACGATGCGTTCGCAGCTGACGTACGCCGCGTCCGCCGCCTCGCAGAACAGGTCGTCGAAGTACGGGTCCGGGCCCAGGTACTGCCCGTTGCCCAGCCGGTCGGCGCGGTTGACGTGCACCAGCGCCGCGTCCAGACGCAGCGCCGGCATCGCGACGAACGTCTCCCCGTCGTCGTAGGGCGACGTCACCGTCCGCAGACCGGGGTTGACCCGCATCACGTCCGACCCGGCTCCGGCCCGCACCGGCAGGAAGGGCAGCCGGTTCGCCGCCGCGTGCAGCCCCCACATGAACATCGCCTCGTCGACCTCCGTCAGCTCCAGCGCCCCGCCCTCGCGGGCCGCCCGGTAGTGCGGTTCCAGCGGGATCGAGTCGAGCGTGACGAAAGGCGCGACCAGTCTGCGGATCCGGCCCGCGGCGGCCAGCATGCCCACGTCCGGGCCGCCGCAGGAGACGACCGTGAGGTCCCCGACATCGGACCGCAGCAGCGCCCTGACCAGGGCCATCGGCTTGCGGCGCGAACCCCAGCCGCCGATGCCGAGCGTCATGCCGCTCGCCAGCCGCGAGACCACCTCCTCGGCGGTCATCGTCTTGTCGCCCACCTACACCCCCTCCTTCCCGAACGTGTCACGGATCCGGCCCGCCACTCCGCTCACCGCCGCCTCGAAGGTGAAGCCCTGCTCGAAGCGGTAACTGCGCCGCACGTCGACGGGATCGATCCCGTTGATGGCCGCCTTGGCCAGCCGCAGCAGCCGCCCGTCCTTCGCGGCGATCTCCCGAGCCAGCTCCAGCGCCGCGTCGCGCAGCCTCTCGCCCGGGACCACCCGCCACACCGAGCCGTGCGCGTGCAGTTCGGCCGCGCTCACCGTGCGCGAGGTGTAGTACAGCGCGCGCATCAGGTGCCCCGGCACCAGCCGGGACAGATGCGTGGCGGCGCCCAGCGCGCCCCGGTCCAGCTCGGGCAGGCCGAAGACGGCGTCCTCGCTCGCCACGATCGCGTCCGCGTTGCCGACCAGCCCTATGCCCCCGCCGAGACAGAACCCCTGTACCGCCGCCACCACCGGCGTCTCGCACTCGTACACCGCCGCGAAGGCCTCCGCGCAGCCCTGGTTGGCGCCGATCAGCGCCTGGTGCCCCCGCGCCTGTATCTCCTTGATGTCCACCCCCGCGTTGAACCCGCGCCCCTCGGCGGCCAGCACCACACAGCGCACCTCCGGATCCCGGCCGGCCGCGCGCACGGCGTCGGCCAGCCCGAACCAGCCGCGCACCGGCAGCGCGTTCACCGGCGGGAAGTCGACGGTGACGACGGAAATCCCCTTTTCCGGGGACGAGGCGGAGACACTCATGCGCGCATCAGCTACCTTCGCACTCAACGCTTTCCACCAAACGTTTGTTAGGTGTGCTTCGAAGCTAGCAGCCGGCGGATCGTCACGGGAGGCCCTGTGGAAAACATGGACAACCGGCCCGACCCACCTGTGGACAACCGGACCGTGGTGGTCACCGGCGGCACCAGAGGCGTCGGCGCCGGCATCGCCCGGGCGTTCGCCGGGACCGGCGCCCGGGTCGTCGCCTGCGCCCGCAGACCCCCCGACGAGCCGGTCGCCGGCGTCGAGTTCGCCCCGCTCGACCTGCGGGACCCGCCCGCCGTCCGTGCCTTCTTCGCCGCCCTGCCCCGCCTCGACGTGCTGGTCAACAACGCGGGCGGCGCGCCCTACCGACGGCTGGCCGACGCGGACGCCGAGCGGCACGCCCGGGTGATCGAGCTGAACCTGCTCACCCCGCTGACCGCATCCCTCGCCGCGTACGAGCAACTGCGGCGGGCCCACGGCTCCGTCGTGATGATCGGCAGCGTCAGCGGCGGCCGTCCCTCGCCCGGCACCGCCGCCTACGGCGCGGCCAAGGCGGGACTGGAGAACCTGGCCGGATCCATGGCCGTGGAGTGGGCGCCGGAGGTACGGGTCAACACGCTCGTCGTCGGCATGGTCCGCACCGAACTGGCCCACCGCCACTACGGCGGCGACGACGGCATCGCGGCGGTCGCCCGCACCGTCCCGCTCGGCCGGCTGGCCGCACCCGCCGACGTGGGCGCCGCCGCCGTCTTCCTCGCCTCCTCCGCCGCCGCGTACATCACCGGCGCGAGCCTGCTGGTGCACGGGGGCGGCGAGCGGCCCGCGTTCCTGGACGCGGCGACCGTGAACCAGGACGCCACCGTGACCCAGGACACGACCGTGAACGCCACCGTGAACGCCACCGGCAACGCCACCGGGAACGCCACCGTGAACAGGGAGGACTGACATGAGGGTGAGCGGAATCTGCGCGGGCCGGGTCGTCGTCGTCACCGGCGCGGGCCGCGGACTGGGCCGCGCACACGCCCTGGCGTTCGCCGCCGAGGGCGCCCGCGTCGTCGTCAACGACCTGGGCGTCGGACTCGACGGATCACCCGGGCCCGACAGCCCCGCGCGTGCGGTCGCGGAGGAGATCCGGGCGGCGGGCGGAGAGGCGGTGGCGCACGGCGGCGACATCGCGACGACCGAGGGGGCCGCCTCCCTCGTCCGCGCCGCGGTGGAGACGTACGGCCGCCTCGACACCCTCGTCAACAACGCCGGATTCCTGCGCGACCGCATGCTGGTCAACCTCGACGAGGACGACTGGGACGCCGTCCTGCGCGTCCACCTCAAAGGACACTTCCTGCCGCTCCGGCACGCCGCCGCGCACTGGCGCGCCGAGGCGAAGGCCGGCCGCCGGCCGGTGGCCCGGATCGTCAACACCAGCAGCGGCGCGGGCCTGCTCGGTTCGGTCGGGCAGGGCAACTACAGCGCCGCCAAGGCCGGGATCGTCGGCCTCACCCTGGTCGCCGCGGCCGAACTGGGCCGCTACGGCGTGCAGGTCAACGCCATCGCCCCGGCGGCCCGCACCCGGATGACGGAACGCGCCTTCGCCGACGCCATGGCCGCCCCCGGCTCCGGCTTCGACGCCATGGCCCCCGAGAACGTCTCCCCCCTGGTCGTCTGGCTGGGCTCCGCCGCGAGCGCCGGGGTGACCGGCCGCGTCTTCGAGGCCGAGGGCGGCCGGATCACCGTCATGGAGGGCTGGCGGCCCGGACCCACCGCCGACAAGGGGGCACGCTGGGCACCGGCCGAGGCGGGGGAGACGGCCCTGAGACTCCTGGCGGAAGCACCGCAGCCGGGGACGGCGTACGGCGCGTAGCCCCGGCCGGCCGACCGGTCATCAGCCGGTCGGCTTCCCGCCCGCACTCACGTGTCGCACTCCAGCACCGTCCGGCACAGCGAACACCGCGCCCGCACCCGCCCCCGCACCGGCACCCGGATCCGCTGCTGACAGGTCGGGCACGGGAAGGACACCCGCAGCCGCCCGCCGCCGTCGGGGGAGAAGGCGTAGCCCACCCCCGGCTGCGGGCCCGGCGCGTGCCGGCGGTCGCGGGCGTAGCGGCGGCGCCCCGCCCAGCCCGCCCCGGTCAGCGGCGGCTGCTGCTCGTCCCGCCGGGCCTCGGCCATACCCCTGACGTACGCCGTGTAGGCCTGCGGACTGGTGAACCACACCGAGGGATCCTCCTGGAACACCAGCGCCCGCTTGGCCAGCACGTAGCCGAACTCCTCCGGAGTGAGATAGCCCAGCTTCTGCGACGACACCGAGTCCTCCCGGTAGGCGTCCAGCAGCAGCCAGCCGGCGCCCAGATAGGTCGCCGCCGTGTCCGTGAGGATCTCGTTCTCCGCCGTACTGGGGAAGGACAGGTCCAGACGGTGCAGATAGACGTGCGTCACCTCATGGGCCAGCGCCGCGCCGATGTCCTGCCGGTGGGTACGGAAGCGGCCGTTCAGCTCGACGAAGTACTCGGGGCCCGCCGCGAGTTCCACGTTCGCCGCATGCGTCATCTCACGGAAGCTCACGACCAGACGGGCGTCCGGCAACCGGAAGTGCCGCACCATCTCGCGGGCCACCCGCTGCGCCCCCAGATACAGATCGTCGGTGTCGCAGAACGCCACGTCGGCGGGGGCGACACTGCCCGCGAACGTCTGGACGGTGTCATATGACAGACGCCGGTACAGTGCCGTGATCGACGCCCGCACCGTCTCCAGATGCGGGTAACCGTGCTCGACCGGTCCGTCGTTCGCCACGCCCGACCCCCAAGACGCCCTGAACCCGATTCCACTCTACGAGTTCCACCAGGATGCGCGCCGGTCGTCCCCGGCCACACTTCGCACCGGCACCCGGACAGCCGGTCCGTCGAGGTCACGTAGGCTGAGCGCCCATGACCACCAGCAACAACGGCGCCGCCGACGTCGACCCCGCCGTCCGTGAGGAGCTCGCCCGGCTGCGCGACAGCATCGACAACATCGACGCCGCCGTCGTCCACATGCTCGCCGAGCGCTTCAAGTGCACCCAGCAGGTCGGCCACCTCAAGGCCGCGCACCAGCTGCCGCCCGCCGACCCGGCCCGCGAGGCCCGCCAGATCGAGCGCCTGCGCTCCCTCGCCGAGAGCGCCAAACTCGACCCGGCGTTCGCCGAGAAGTTCCTGAACTTCATCATCGCCGAGGTCATCCGCCACCACGAGCGCATCGCCGACGACACCGTGAACGGCACCACCGTCCGTCAGACCGACTGACCCCGCCGGGCGCCGAGCGGGACACGACAGCACGGGCGCCAGGCCCGCCCCGCCCCGCCCCGCCCCGCCCGGACGCCCGCGCACCCCTCCGACGCGACACCCCGCCGCACCCGGCGACCCTCGCGCCTGGCCGCACCGGCGACACCCCGCCGCACCCGGCGACCCTCGCGCCTGGCCGCACCGGCGACACCCCGCCGCACCCGGCGACCCTCGCGCCTGGCCGCACTCGCGACACCCCGCCGCACCCGGCGACCCTCGCGCCCTCGCCGCACCGGCGACACCCCGCCGCACCGGCGACGCCCTGCGAAGACCCGCAGCGTTCCGCACCGCGCCCCGTGAAACGGCACGGCGCAGGACCGGACATAGGGCGCGTACCGATCCGCCCCTGTGCCGTGCCCCCGCGATCAGGCAGCATGTCCTGCATGTCCGTACTGACGCGCGACGAAGCGCAGACCCGTGCCACACTTCTCGACGTCCACCGCTACACGATCGACCTCGATCTGACCACCGGCGACGAGACCTTCGACTCCCGCACCACCATCCGTTTCACGGTGCGCGACGGCCAGGACCCCACGGACACCTTCGTCGAGCTCAAGCCGGCCCGACTGCGCACCGTCACCCTCGACGGGCAGCCCCTCGACCCGGAAACCCTCGACGACAACCGGCTGCCCCTGAAGAACCTCACCCCCGGCGAGCACGAACTGCGCGTCGACGCGGCCATGCGCTACTCCCGCACCGGCGAGGGCATGCACCGCTTCACCGACCCCACCGACGGCGAGACCTACCTCTACACCCAGCTGTTCCTGGACGACGTCCAGCGCGTCTTCGCCGCCTTCGACCAGCCCGACCTCAAAGCCGTCTTCGAGCTGACCGTCAAGGCCCCCGAAGGCTGGACCGTCCTCGCCAACGGCGTCACCGAACACCTCGGCGAGGGCCGCTGGCACGCCGCCCCCACCCCGCTGATCTCCACCTACCTCGTCGCCGTCGCCGCCGGCCCCTGGCACTCCGTGCGCACCGAGCACCGCGGCCTGCCCTTCGGCCTGCACTGCCGCCGCTCCCTCGCCCCCCACCTGGACGCCGACGCCGACGAACTCATCGAGATCACCCGGCAGTGCTTCGACCGCTACCACGAGAAGTTCGAGGAGCCCTACCCCTTCGACTCCTACGACCAGGCGTTCGTCCCCGAGTTCAACGCCGGCGCCATGGAGAACCCCGGCCTGGTCACCTTCCGCGACGAGTTCGTCTACCGCTCCGCCGTCACCGACACCGAGCGGCAGGTCCGCGCCATGGTCATCGCCCACGAGATGGCCCACATGTGGTTCGGCGACCTCGTCACCCTGCGCTGGTGGGACGACATCTGGCTGAACGAGTCCTTCGCCGAGTACATGGGCTACCAGACCCTCACCGAGGCCACCCGCTTCACCGACACCTGGACCGACTTCGGCGTCAACCGCAAGTCCTGGGGCTACGACGCCGACCAGCGCCCCTCCACCCACCCCGTCGCCCCCGAGCACGTCGACGACACCGCCTCCGCCCTCCTCAACTTCGACGGCATCTCCTACGCCAAGGGCGCCTCCGCGCTGCGTCAACTCGTCACCTGGCTCGGCGAGAAGGACTTCCTCACCGGAATCAACACCCACTTCGCCCGCCACAAGTTCGCCAACGCCGCCCTCGCCGACTTCATCGACTCCCTCGCCTCCGCCACCGAACGCGACGTCCACGCCTGGGCCGACGCCTGGCTGCGCACCACCGGCGTCGACACCCTCGCCCCCGTCGTCACCCCCGCCTCCGACGGCACCTGCACCCTCACCGTCCGGCACACCGGCAGCCGCCCCCACCGCATCGCCGCCGGCCTGTACGACATGGACATCGCCGACGAGGGCCGCCACCTCCTCCTGCGCGCCCGCCTCGACCTCGACCTCCCGCACACCGACCCGCAGCCCCTCGGTAAGCGCCCCGCCCTGCTCGTCCTCAACGACAGCGACCTGACCTACGCCAAGATCCGCTTCGACCCGGCATCCTTCGACACCCTGCGCACCTGCCTGTCCGGCCTGCCCGAACCGCTCACCCGCGCCGTCGTCTGGAACGCCCTGCGCGACGCCGTCCGCGACGGCGAACTCCCCGCCCGCGCCTACCTGGACACCGCCCGCACCCACCTCCCGCACGAGACGGACCTCGCCCTCGCCGAAGGCGTCCTCGCCTTCGCCTCCGCCCAGATCGCCGACCGCTACGTCACCCCCGAACAGCGGCCCGCCGCCCTGGCCACCCTCACCGCCCTGTGCCGCGACCTCATCCGCCGCACGGAGGACGGCGACAACCCCGGCCTGCGCCTGATCGCCGTACGCCACTACATCGACATCGCCGCCCAGCCCGACACCATCGCCGCCTGGCTCGCCGAGGGCACCGTGCCCGGCGGCCCCGAACTCGACCCCGACCTGCGCTGGCGCGTCCTCGGCCGGCTCGCCGTCCTCGGCGCCGTCGACGAGGCCGCCATCGCCGCCGAGCTGAAGCGCGACCCCTCCGCCACCGGCCAGGAGGGCGCCGCCCGCTGCCGGGCCGCCCTGCCCGACCCCGACGCCAAACAGCGCGCCTGGGACTCCATGTTCGCCGGCGACGACCTGTCCAACTACCTGTTCACCGCCACCGCCCAGGGCTTCTGGCAGCCCGAACAGGCCGACCTGGTACGCGCGTACATGCCGCGCTACTACGACGACGCGGTCGCCGTGGCCGCCCGCCGCGGCCCCGCCATCGCCGACGCCGCCGGCCGCTGGGCCTTCCCTGCCTACGCCGTCGACGCCGAGAACCTCCGCCTCGGCGAGGAATGCCTGCGCGAAGCCGACCCCGTACCGGCCCTGCGCCGCAGGCTGACCGACGAACTGGACGACCTGGCAAGGGCGCTACGGGTCAGGCAGGCGTAGCCCCCGGCCGGCGAGGCCCCCGCAGGGGCTGCGGTGACGAAGACCCACCGCAGCCCCGCGACAACCCGGCCCTAGAACACCGGCGTGCCGTCCCGCGTCAGCTTCCAGTCCACCGACGCGAAGTCCTTCGGGTCCAGCACACCCTTCGCGGTCACCCACTCCGCGATCCGCGTGCGGATCTCCGTCGACTCCGACCACACCTCCTTCGCCGAAGCGACGTACGGGAACGCGCCACCGCCGTTCGCACGGTAGTTGTTCACCGCCAGCACGAACTGCTGCGCGTCGTCCAGCGCCGCACCGTTGTACGACAGGTTCTTGATCCGCGAACCCGCCGCCTGGGCGATGTCGATGTCGTACTGCAGACCCGACACGTAGTCGTAGTTGTAGTCCGGGCGGCCGTTCGCGTTCGTCAGCTTCTCCACGTCCACCGCCGCACCCGCCGCCGTCTGCACGAAGTACTCCGCCGAGTACTCCAGGTACGCCCGGACCTGCGCACCCGTCATCAGCTTCGCCACCAGCGTGTTGTCGTACACGTACAGACCCGACAGGTCCCGGATCGTCACATCGCCCGCCGGGATCTGGGACGTCCGCGAGAACGGCGACGCCTGCGCGATCACCGGCACCGACGCGTACTCGGTCCCCGCCAGCGCCGCCCTGACCACGTCCTCCTGCACCTTGGTGATCAGATCGATGATCGGCGCGTCCTTGTAACGGGCCTCCACCGTCGTCAGCGTCTCGGTCGCCCTGCCGACCACCTGGTTGACGTACGCGACGACCTTCGCGTGCTCGTCCGTCAGCAGCTTGGTGATCTTCGGGTCGTCGGCGACCGTGTTCGAGTTCCGCAGCGAGGCCGCCACCGACTCGACCTCCCACCTGCCCCTGTTGAACACCAGCTCGACGTCGAACAGGGTCAGCCGCTCCGCGTAGCACAACGGCTCCGACAGCACGACCGTCCTGCCCGTCTTCTCGTTGACGACCTTCAGCTCCGGGATCTCCACGTGCGCGTGCCCGACCAGGATCGCGTCGATGCCCGGCACCTGCTTCGCCACGTTCGCGGCCGCGTTCTCCACATACGGCACCTGGTCACCGTACGACGACGTCCCCGACGTGCCCGAGTGCGCCGACACCACCACCACGTCCGCGCCCATCGACCTCAGCTTCGGCACCCACTTCGCGGCCTGCTCCTCCAGACCCGGGAACTCCAGCTTCCCCTGCACATACGCCTTGTCCCAGATCGCGATGCCCGGGTTCGTCAGCCCCAGCACGGCCACCCGCACCGGCGGCAGACCCGGCACGCGGAACGTCTTCATGAAGTACGGCGGGAACGCCGGCCGCAGCGTCTTCGCGTCCACCGCGTTCGCGCCCAGCAGCGGGAAACGGCACTGCTGCTCGAACTTCCGCAGCGTCTCGATGCCGTAGTTGAACTCGTGGTTGCCCAGCGCCACCGCGTCGTACCCGATCGCGTTCATCGCCTGCGCCATCGGATGCACCGGACCGCCCTCGGCGGTGATCGGGTCGACCTTCGCGTAGTAGTACGTCAGCGGCGTGCCCTGGATCGTGTCGCCCGCGTCCAGCAGCAGCGTGTTGCAGCGGCCCTTCTCCTCGCGCACCTGGTTCACCAGGGTCGAGATACGGGCCAGGCCCATCGCGTTGCCCTTGGCGTCCGCGTACTCCGCGTCCTTGAAGTAGTCCCAGTTGAAGATGTGGCCGTGCAGGTCCGTGGTCCCCATGACGGTCAGGGAGTACCGCTTCGCGGGCCTCGGCGCCTTCGTCGCCTCCGCCGCCTGGGCCGCCGGCGCCGCCGCGGTCCCCGCGAGCGCCACCCCCGCCCCGGTCACGGCCGACTTCTTCAGGAACTTCCGACGGTTCAAAGGCATGTCCGGGTCTCCTCGCGGAACGGATCAACAACGCGCGTAGATTCTGACCCGTCCATGACCGACGGCAACAGGGTCCGCAGGTTTCTATCTGGTGACCGAAGATGCGCCAACCACCGCACACAACCGGCCAACACCTGACACAGTGGGGCGTATGAGCGCCCCCTCCGCCGCCCCCGCCGACGGCCCCCGCCCCGCCGTCCCCTACGGCACCCCCGACGCGCCCCGCCTCGCCGTCCGCGGCGAAGCCCACCTCGAAGTCGACCCCGAGACCGCCGGCATCACCATCACCGTCGCCTCCCGCGGCAAGGACCGCACCACCGCACTCGACGACCTCACCCGCCGCAACACCACCGTCCTCGACCTCCTCAAGAGCTACGGCGACGCCGTCGAACACCTGGAGACCGGCGCTTTCACCATCAGCCCCGAACTCAAGGACAAAGGCCGCGGCGAACGCGTCCACGCCTACCACGGACGCGTCCACGTCACCGCCGAACTCACCGACTTCACCGCCCTCGGCGAACTCACCACCCGACTCGCCGACCTCGACCTCACCCGCGTCGACGGCCCCTGGTGGGCCCTCCGCCCCGACTCACCCGCCCACCGCCGAGCCCGGCAGCAAGCGGTCCACGAAGCGGTCCGACGCGCCCGCGAATACGCCGAAGCACTCGGCACCACCCTCACCGCCCTCGTCGAACTCGCCGACATCGGCGCCGAGAACACCCCGCTCCAGCCCCAGGCACCCGGCCGCATGCGCTCCATGGCCTACGCCGCGGCCGCCGAGGACACCGCCCCCGCACTCGACCTCGAACCCCAGCGGCAACACGTCCACGCCGCCGTCAACGCCCGCTTCACCATGGCGCCGCCCCGCCTCTGAACCGCTCGTCCGAGCACCCCTCTGCACACGTCAACACCCGTCAACAAGCCTTCACCCAAAGGTTGTTGGGCAGACACGCCGTGCCGATTCGCTACCCACGGGTAAGCCCTAGGCTCGGACCATGCGCCGAGCAAAGATCGTCTGCACCCTGGGCCCCGCCACCGACTCGTACGACCGGATCAAGGCACTCGTCGAAGCCGGAATGGACGTCGCCCGCTTCAACCTCAGCCACGGCGACTACGCCGAACACGAGGAGCGCTACCAGCACGTACGCAAGGCCGCCGACGAGACCGGCCGCAGCGTCGGAATCCTCGCCGACCTCCAGGGCCCGAAGATCCGCCTCGGCCGCTTCACCGAAGGCCCCGTCCTCCTCGAACGCGGCGACACCTTCACCATCACCGTCGAAGAAGGCGCCGAAGGCGACCGCCAGACCTGCGGCACCACCTACACCGGCCTCGCCGCCGACGTCACCCCCGGCGAACGCATCCTCGTCGACGACGGCAAGGTCTGCCTCGAAGTCACCTCCGTCGACGGCCCCCGCGTCCACACCCTCGTCGTCGAGGGAGGCATGGTCTCCGACCACAAGGGCCTCAACCTCCCCGGAGTCGCCGTCTCCGTCCCCGCCCTCTCCGACAAGGACGAAGCAGACCTGCGCTGGGCCCTGCGCACCGGATTCGACATCATCGCCCTCTCCTTCGTCCGCAGCGGCCGCGACATCGAGGACGTGCACCGCATCATGGACGAGGAAGGCCGCCGCCTCCCCGTCATCGCCAAGATCGAGAAACCCCAGGCCGTCGACGCCATCGACGACATCGTCGCCGCCTTCGACGGCATCATGGTCGCCCGCGGCGACCTCGGCGTCGAAATGCCCCTCGAACACGTCCCCGTCGTCCAGAAACGCGCCGTCAAAGTCGCCAAGCGGAACGCCAAACCGGTCATCGTCGCCACCCAGATGCTCGACTCGATGATCGACAACTCCCGCCCCACCAGGGCCGAGGCCAGCGACGTCGCCAACGCCGTCATCGACGGAACCGACGCCGTGATGCTCTCCGGCGAGACGAGCGTCGGCAAATACCCGGTCGAGACCGTCCGGACCATGGCGAAGATCGTCGAAGCGGCCGAGGAGGGCATCCTCGCCAGGGGCCTGCCGCCGCTGACCGAACACAACAAGCCCCGCACCCAGGGCGGCGCGGTGGCCCGCGCGGCGGCCGAGACCGGCGACTTCCTCGGCGCGAAGTTCCTCGTCGCCTTCACCCAGTCCGGCGACACCGCCCGCCGCCTCTCCCGCTACCGCTCCCCGATCCCCCTCCTCGCCTTCACCCCCGAGCCGGCCACCCGCTCCCAACTCAGCCTCACCTGGGGCGTGGAGACCTTCCTCGGCCCGCACGTCGACTCCACCGACGCGATGGTCGACCAGGTCGACGAGCTTCTCCTGAAGTACGGCCGCTGCGAACCCGGCGACGTCGTCGTCATCACCGCCGGCTCACCCCCCGGCGTCTCCGGCTCCACCAACATGCTCCGCGTCCGCCGCATCGGCGAGGACGACACCGCGAGGTAGCCGGCGTCAGTACTTGGGGCCCACGTGCGCGTCCATGAGCGCGACGGAGGCTTTCCGGGCGACGGAGATGTTGAAAGGATCGCTGCCCCGGGCAAGGGTGGTCCACTCGACGCCGACCTTGTCCAGGGTCTCCGCGAAGAGCCTGCGGATGTCGTCGGACTTGTTGGTGAAGAAGTAGCGAGGGTACTCGTAGCGCTTGAGCTCACCGCCGACCATGCGGGTCGTCCAGTTCGTGATACGGCACCCGTCCGAGTGGATCAGCCCCCGGATGAACTCCCAGGGGTACTCGTCGACGATCTCCTGCTGCCAGGGTTCCAGGACGATCCGCCGCTCATGCTTCTTGCCGGGGCCGTGCTGGGGGAACAAGCAGTGCAGGTGCTTCGAGTACACCTTGACGTCGCGGCACCCGGCACGGCGGCGGTGCCAGACGGAGTTGTCCGGGAAGACGGAACGCATGGCTTGCTCACACGCGTCGATGAGACCGCCCCACGTCTCGGTGCACGAGATCATCAGAGTGGGCACGCGGTGCCCCGAGTAGTGACTGATGTGGCCGTCGCCGAGGTAAAGACCGAGCAGGTAGCTGTACGCCGCCCGGTCCAGGTCGCGTCCGTCGCAGCGTGGACACTCGGGGCCGTGCCTGCCCGGACACTCGCCTCGCTTTGCCCGGTCCAGGTGCTTCCAGTAGCCGATCGTGCCCAGCGGAACGTTGAGCCTGCGCGCCACTTCCGCGTTCTTCATGCCGTCGCGGAGCATGGTGAGAGCCCTCTGTCGTACCTCTGTGCCATGGAAGTTCATGCGGTCACTATGTGCGACCGGCCGCGACTGTGCGCAGCAAAAAGCGGAGGATCACGCGAACGTGATCCTCCGCTTTCAGGGGTGCCCGGTGTGGGATTCGAACCCACATGCCCAAAGGGCACGGCATTTTGAGTGCCGCGAGTCTCGCCTATTCCTCCAACCGGGCAGGCTGTGGAGCTGTCGGAAAGTGTACCGGTTCACCGCAGCTTCCTGCCTGTAGGTAGGCTGCAAAGGCAGCAAGACGTGCCCGGCCCGCAACGAGGAGCCCCCGTGACCGCCCCCGAGTCGCCCCAGCCCGTAGACGCGCCCGACGACGACAAGTCGCACGTGCCTCCGCTGACGACCCGTGTCGTCATCGCCGAGGACGAGGCACTGATCCGGCTCGACCTCAAGGAGATGCTGGAGGAGGAGGGCTACAGCGTCGTCGGTGAGGCGGGTGACGGCGAGCAGGCGATCGAGCTCGCCCGCGAGCACCAGCCGGACCTGGTGATCCTCGATGTGAAGATGCCGAAGATGGACGGCATCTCGGCGGCCGAGAAGATCGCCGAGGAGCGCATCGCCCCGGTGCTGATGCTCACCGCCTTCTCGCAGCGCGACCTCGTCGAGCGGGCCCGGGACGCGGGCGCGATGGCGTATCTGGTGAAGCCGTTCAGCAAGAGCGACGTGGTGCCGGCGATCGAGATGGCCGTCTCCCGCTTCACCGAGCTGAAGGAGCTGGAGAAGGAGGTCGCCGACCTCTCCCAGCGGCTGGAGACGCGGAAGCTGGTGGACCGGGCGAAGTCGGTCCTGCAGACGGAGTACGGGCTGACGGAGCCGGCCGCGTTCCGGTGGATCCAGAAGACGTCGATGGACCGCCGGATGTCGATGCAGCAGGTGGCGGAGGCGGTCATCCAGGACGCCGAGGAGAAGAAGGCCGCCAAGGGCTGAGCCCGGGCAGGCCGGTGAGCCGGTGAGCCCGGTGAGCCGGTGAGACGACGCGAGGCCCGCGTCCCTGTCTGACAGGGACGCGGGCCTCGCGTCGTGCGGCCGTCGTGCGGGTCAGTCCTCGCCGAGGTAGGCCTTGCGGACGGATTCGTCGTGCAGGAGGTCCTGTCCGGTGCCGGACAGGACGATGTTGCCGACCTCCATGACGTGGCCCTGGTCGGCGAGCGACAGGGCGGCCTGGGCGTTCTGCTCGACGAGCAGGATGGTGGTGCCCTGGGACTTCAGTTCGACGATGGTCGACATGATCTTCTGCATCATGATCGGCGAGAGGCCCATGGAGGGTTCGTCGAGCATGAGCAGTTTCGGCTGGGACATCAGGGCCCTGCCCATGGCGAGCATCTGCTGTTCGCCGCCGGAGAGGGTGCCCGCGGCCTGCTTGCGGCGTTCCCCGAGGATGGGGAAGAGGTCGTAGGCGCGCTGTATGTCCTTGTCGATGCCTTCCTTGTCCTTGCGGAGGAAGGCGCCGAGCTGGAGGTTCTCCTCGATGGACAGGCGGGGGAAGATGTGCCGGCCTTCGGGGGAGTGGGCGAGTCCGAGGGCGACGATCTTGTGGGCGGGTACGCCGTTCAGGGGCTGGCCGTCGAAGATGATCTTTCCGGAGCTGGGCTTGAGGAGTCCGGAGAGGGTGCGCAGGGTGGTGGTCTTGCCGGCGCCGTTGGTGCCGATGAGGGTGACCACCTGGCCGGCTTCGACGGTGAAGGAGATGCCCTTGACGGCTTCGATCTTGCCGTAGGCGACCCGGAGGTCCTCGACCTCGAGAAGTGCGGTCACTGGGCTTCTCCCTTGGTGGTGCCGGCGGTGCTGTCCTCTGCCGGCTCGCCCTCGAAGGGTTCGCCGAGGTAGGCGGCGACGACGCGTTCGTCGGCCTGGACGACCTCGGAGGTGCCCTCGACGAGCTTCTCGCCCTGGACGAGGACGGCGACGCGGTCGCAGAGGTTGAAGATGAAGCGCATGTCGTGCTCGATGACGAGGACGGCGATGCCCATGTCGCGGATGGCGAAGACGAGTTCTTCGGTGGCCCGGGTCTCCTGCGGGTTCATGCCGGCCGTCGGCTCGTCCAGGAGCAGCAGTCCGGGTTCGCTCGCCAGGGCTCGTGCGATCTCCAGCTTGCGCTGCTCGCCGTAGGGGAGGTTGCGGGCGAGGTGGTCGCGCTTGTGGGCGAGGCCGATGAACTCCAGGAGTTCCATGGCGCGTTCCTCGCTCGCCTTTTCGGCCTTCTTGAAGCCGGGGCCGCGCAGCAGGGCGGACCAGAGGCCTTCCTTGGTGCGGGTGTGGCGGCCGACGAGGACGTTCTCGAGGACGGTCATGTTGGCGAACAGGCGGATGTTCTGGAAGGTGCGGGCGATGCCGGCCTTGGTCACCAGGTGGGGCTTGGGCGGCAGGACGGTGCCCTTGTAGGAGACGGTGCCCTCGGTGGGGACGTACAGGCCGGTGAGGCAGTTGAAGAACGTTGTCTTTCCGGCGCCGTTGGGGCCGATGAGGCCGACGATCTCGCCGCTGTTGACCGTGAAGTCGACGGAGCGGACGGCGGTGAGGCCGCCGAAGCGCATGGTGACGTCGCGGGCTTCGAGTACAGGTGTCGTCATGGTTCTTTACGCCCCTGCCTTGGTGACGGCCGGTTCGTCGGTCAGCGTCTCGGTCTCTGGTACGTCGAGTTGGCCGGTCTCGTGGAATTCGAGCTGGCGGCGCCGGTTGGCGATGATGCCTTCGGGGCGGAAGCGCATCAGGAGGATGAGCGCGATGCCGAAGGCGAGGAGCGACTTGTCCTGGAGGAAGTCGAGCTTCTCGGGGAGCAGGTAGAGCAGGGCGGCGCCGAGCAGCGGGCCGGCGACGGTGCCCATGCCGCCGAGGACGACGGCGGCGAGGAGGAACGCCGAGTTGGGCGGGGTGGAGCCGGCGAACTGGTAGGGGTTGGGGACCACGCTGTAGGTGACGTGGGCGCTGACGGTGCCGGCGAGGCCGGCGAGGGAGGCGCCGAGGGCGAAGGCGATGAGTTTGACGCGGAAGCCGTTGATGCCCATGGCGGTGGCGGCGGTCTCGTCCTCGCGGATGGCGATCCAGGAGCGGCCGATGCGGGAGTCGGCGGCGCGGGTGTAGACCAGGACCACGATGGCCATGATCAGGACCATGAGGAGGTAGTAGTTGGCGAAGCGGCCGAGGGTGATCCCGCCGATGTCGTGGGCCTCTCCGAACTTGAAGCCGAAGAGGTTCAGGTCGGGGATGGCGGGGATGCCGTTGGGGCCGTTGGTGAGGTCGGGTCCGGAGTCGCCGTCCATGTTGTTGACGGCGATGCGGAAGATCTCTCCGAAGCCGAGGGTGACGATGGCGAGGTAGTCGCCGCGCAGTCGCAGGGTGGGGGCGCCGATGAGGACGCCGAAGACCAGGGATGCGGCGGCGCCGGTGAGGGCGGCGGCCCAGAAGGGGAACTGGACGCCGGAGAACTTGGAGAACTCGGAGCCGGAGACGAGGGCGGCGGTGTAGGCGCCGACGCCGAGGAAGGCGACGTATCCGAGGTCGAGGAGGCCGGCGAGGCCGACGACGATGTTCAGGCCGAGGGCGACGGTGCCGAAGATGAGGATGTTGACGCCGATGTTGGCGTAGTGGTCGTCGCTCTGGGTGAAGGGGAAGGCGATGGCCGCGAGGAAGCCCATGGCGAGCGTGAAGCTGCGGTTGGCGGCGACCATGTGGGAGAACCGGTCGAGGAGGCCGGCGGTGTGCAGAGCCCAGACGGTGAAGACGACGACGATGAGGTAGCCGATGAACAGCTCGCCGTATTCGGTGTCGATGCCGTAGGTGAAGACGCCGAGGCCGATGGCGGTGACGGCGGTGATGACGGCGCGCTGTATCCAGCCGCTGACGGGCTGGGGGGCGTGGATCCTGTCGGGTTTGGCGGTGTAGGCCTTGAAGGTCTCCTTGCCGCTGTCGTGCTTGTGCTCGGGCAGCGCGAGGGCGCCGAGGAGGGGCAGCAGGGAGGCTGCGGCGGCGACCCAGCCGCCGGGTTCGAGGTTGGCGAGGCCGCCGAGTTCGGCGCTGATGGAGATGACCGTGTACCAGGTGACGCCGAAGGCGCCGACGGCGAGGAGCACGAGCGGGGCGTTGTTGCGGGCCGGGACGAGCCAGCGCAGTCCGCGGACGCCGTACACGGCGAGGGAGAAGAGGGCGACGAGGACGCCGGCGGTGAGGGTCAGCCACTGCAGGCCGCCGGGGTAGCCGGTGACGGTGAGGTCGCCGGGGAAGTCGGAGGTCCAGGTCCAGGCCAGGAAGGTGGACGCGGCGGTGGCGATGCCGCCGGCGAGCAGCAGCGCGCGGGCTGCCGCGAGGGGCAGCGGGAGGAGTCCGCGGGGTTCGGGTGCGGGTACCGCGTCCGCGGGCGGGGTGGCGGGGGTCTTGGTCGTCTCGGTCATGTGATCACGCCCTGTCCGCGACGCGCTCGCCGAGCAGGCCCTGTGGCCTGAAGAGGAGCACGAGGATGAGGAGAACGAAGGCCCAGACGTTGGCCCAGCTCTGGCCGCCGAGCTGCTGCATGCCGGGGATGTCGTTGATGTAGGCGGAGGCGAGGGTTTCGGCGATGCCGAGGACGACGCCGCCGAGCATGGCGCCGTAGATGTTGCCGATGCCGCCGAGGACGGCGGCGGTGAAGGCCTTCAGGCCCATCAGGAAGCCCATGCGGTAGTCGATGCTGCCGTACTTGAGGCCGAAGGAGAGGGCGGCGACGGCGGCGAAGAATCCGCCGATCGCGAAGGCGATCACGATGATGCGGTTGGTGTCGATGCCCATGAGCTGTGCGGTGTCGGGGTCCTGGGCGGTGGCCTGCATGGCGCGGCCGGTGCGGCTCTTGCGGACGAACCAGGCGAGGGCGGACATGCAGATGACGGCGGCGACGATGAGGAAGATGTCGGCGTCCTTGATGGTGATGGAGCCGATGTCGTGGGTGGCGTCGAGGCCGGGGAAGGAGCGGGCCTTGTCGGCGTCGGGGTAGAAGTTGCGGACGACCTCCTGCAGCGCGAGGGAGAGGCCGATGGCGGTGATGAGCGGTGCCAGGCGTGGTGCTCCGCGCAGTGGCCGGTAGGCGAACCGTTCCGCTCCGACCGCGATGAGGACGGCGACGATGGCGCCGCCGATCAGCATCAGGGGGATGGCGGCGGCCATGGGGGTGCCGTCGGGCAGGATGTAGAGGTAGACCGTGAGGGCGCCGAAGGCCCCGGTCATGAAGATCTCGCCGTGCGCGAAGTTGATGAGCTGGACGATGCCGTACACCATCGTGTAGCCGATGGCGATCAGCCCGTACATCGAGCCGAGGAGCAGCCCGTTGGCCAGCTGCTGCGGCAGGGTGTTCACCGCGTGGCCTCCATGTCGCTGGTGGTCTTGTGCACAGATTCAGTTGCTGTGTGCACTGGTCGTGTGCCGGGGTGGGGGTGTGGAAACGGGCCGCGCGGTCGGGGTCCTCCTTCCGCGCGGCCCGTGATGCGGTCTTGCCGGGAGTGGGGTCAGCCGAGGTTCGCGGTGCCCGAGTGCACCGCCTTCCACTCGCCGTTCTCGACCTGGTAGACCGTGAGCTGCTTGTTGCCGGTGTCGCCGTACTCGTCGAAGGAGACCTTGCCGGTGATGCCCTGGAAGTCCGACTTCTGGACCTCCTCGACGACCTTGGAGCGCAGGTCGTTGATGTCGCTGGGCAGCTTGCCGCCGTTGGCGTCCTTGACGGCCTTCACGGCCTTGATGATGGCGGTGGCGGCGTCGTAGGAGTAGCCGCCGTAGGCGCCGTAGTCGCCCTTGTAACCCTTGGCCTTGTAGGTCTCGACGAACTGCTTGGCGGCGGGCAGGGTGTCGACGGGGACGCCGACGGAGGTGACGAGGTCGCCCGCGGCTGCCTTGCCGGCGACGTCGATGTAGGTGGTGGCGAACATGCCGTCGCCGCCGAACAGCGGGATCTTGACGCCGGCGTCCTTGAGCTGCTTGGTGATCAGCGCGGACTCGTCGTACTGGCCGCCGTAGTAGAGCAGGTCGGCGCCGGAGTTCTTGATCTTGGTGACGAGGGAGCCGAAGTCCTTGTCGCCGGTGTTGACGTGGTCGGTCTGGACGACCTTGCCGCCGAGCTTCTTGAACTGCTCGCCGAAGATCTTGGCCAGGCCGGCGCCGTAGGTCTGCTTGTCGTCGACGACGAACGCCTTCTTCTTCTTGAGGTTGTTGGCGGCGTAGTCGGCGGCGAAGCTGCCCTGCAGTTCGTCGGTGGTGGCGGTGCGGAAGTACGTCTTGTACGGCCGCTTCTTGTCCGTCTGCCAGTTCTTGCCCTGGGTCAGCTCGGGGTTGGTGTTCGAGGGGGAGATCTCGACCATGTCGGCGGAGGCGAACACCTGCTGCATCGACTGGGCGACGCCGGAGTTCAGGGGTCCGACGGTGCCGACGACGGTCTTGTCGCCGACGAGCTTGGTGGCGTTCTGCTGGCCGTTGGCGGGCTGGGCCTTGTCGTCCAGCGCCTCGACCTTGAACTTCACGCCGGGGACCCAGTTGTTCTTGTTGGCGTCGTCGACGGCGACCTGGACGCCGTACTGGATGCCCAGGCCGGTGGTGGAGTTCTCGCCGGAGAGGGGGGCGTCGACGCCGATCGTGAAGGTGGTGGAGGACCCGCTGTTGTTCTTGTCACCGCTGTCGTCTCGGGAGCCGCAGGCGGTGAGTGTCAGAGCTCCGGTCGCAAGAACGGAGGTAAGTATCACCAAGGAACGCTGTCGCACAATCAGTCCTTTCCGCAGGCGGGCCCGCCCCGGTGGAGGCGGTGGTGCCGCGCTGGTACCGAACTCCCGATGGAGCGGTGACTGGCCGTGACTCTAAGCCCGGTCTGTGGGCAGGGGCATCGCCGTGCGCTGGCTTGTGACTTTCTTGTTATGCCGGGGTGGTGGGCGGGCCGGGGGGAAATGCCGTCTCGGCCGTTTTGGCGGATTTTCCCTTCAGTCCGCATTGTGAGAACCCGCACTTCCGGTTGGCCGTGGGCGGGGTCGGGCGGTTGTCGTGTCCCGGATGGCCGGAAGGACCTCGGAAAGGTCGCGGGAGTATGCGGCGCCGAAGATGAAAGCGTGCTCTTGTATTGCGCGGGTGTTACGCAGCGTTACGTCGAGAAAGGGAAGGTCCGCATTCCGGCGCGGGATCCCGCTCCATCAGGGGTGCGTGTGGCGGCCGACGCGGCATTGCGGGTGGCGCCTGTGCGGGTTCGGGGGGGGCGTGGCGCCCACGGCGGGGTGGGTTCCGCCGTGGGCGGGTGCGGGCTCAGCCTTCCGTGCTGCGCAGCAGGCAGGTCAGGCGGGCGGTGCACACGCGGCGGTCCTCCTCGTCGCTGATGACGATCTCGTACGTTGCCGTCGAGCGGCCTCGGTGCACGGGGGTGGCGACGCCGGTGACCAGGCCGGAGCGGACTCCCCGGTGGTGGGTGCAGTTGAGGTCGACGCCCACGGCGATCTTGGAGCTGCCTCCGTGGAGCATCGATCCGACGGAGCCCAGGGTCTCGGCCAGGACCGCGGACGCGCCGCCGTGCAGCAGGCCGTAGGGCTGGGTGTTGCCCTCCACCGGCATGGTGCCGACGACGCGGTCCGCGGAGGCCTCCAGGATCTGCACGCCCATCCGGTTGCCGAGGTGGCCCGCGGAGAACAGAGCCTGCAGGTCGACGCCCAGGGCGGCGTACTCGTCGACGACCTCTTGCGGGAATTTCACGTGCTGCTGCTCGCCCATGGCGCCGGGCTCCGTTCGTCTTGATCGGCTGTCTGCGGCTGAGCAAACGCTCAGTCGGTCGCCGATTGTTCCAGACGTACGACGACGGACTTGCTGGCCGGGGTGTTGCTGACGTCGGCGGTGGCGTCGAGGGGGACCAGGACGTTGGTCTCCGGGTAGTAGGCGGCGGCGCAGCCGCGGGCGGTGGGGTAGTGCACGACCCGGAAGCCGGGGGCCCGCCGCTCGACGCCGTCCTGCCATTCGCCGACCAGGTCGACGTAGTCGCCGTCGGCGAGGGACAGGCGGCGGGCGTCGTCGGGGTTGACGAGGACGACGCGGCGGCCGTTCCGGATGCCGCGGTAACGGTCGTCGAGGCCGTAGATCGTGGTGTTGTACTGGTCGTGCGAGCGGAGGGTCTGCAGCAGCAGGCGGCCCTCGGGGAGGCGGGGGTACTCGACGGGCGCCGCGGTGAAGTTGGCCTTGCCGGTGGCCGTGGGGAAGCGGCGTTCGTCGCGCGGGGCGTGCGGGAGCGCGAAGCCGCCGGGGCGGGCCACGCGCGCGTTGAAGTCCTCGAAGCCGGGGATCACACGCGCGATGCGGTCGCGGACGGTGGCGTAGTCCTTCTCGAAGTCTTCCCAGGGGACGACGGTCGTGTCGCCGAGCACGCGGCGGGCCAGGCGGCAGACGATGGCGGGCTCCGACAGCAGGTGCTCGCTCGCCGGCTCCAGGCGGCCGCGGGAGGCGTGCACCATGCCCATGGAGTCCTCGACGGTGACGAACTGCTCGCCGCCGGCCTGCACGTCGCGCTCGGTGCGGCCGAGGGTGGGCAGGATGAGGGCGCGGACGCCGGTGACGGCGTGGGAGCGGTTGAGCTTGGTGGAGACGTGCACGGTGAGGCGGGCGCGGCGCATCGCCGCCTCGGTGACCTCGGTGTCGGGGGAGGCGGCCACGAAGTTGCCGCCCATGGCGAAGAACACCTTCGCCTCGCCGTCGCGCAGGGCGCGGATGGCGCGGACCACGTCGTAGCCGTGCTGGCGCGGGGGCGTGAAGCCGAACTCGCGT
Source organism: Streptomyces sp. NPDC020996 (assembly GCF_040641355.1). NCBI lineage: Bacteria > Bacillati > Actinomycetota > Actinomycetes > Kitasatosporales > Streptomycetaceae > Streptomyces > Streptomyces sp. NPDC020996. Next base: position 73,126 of record NZ_JBFADM010000005.1, on the reverse strand, counting down.
TCCAGGGCGTCCAGGAAGGCGGGGGCGGGGCGTTCGAAGATGCCCATGGTGCGGTCGCCCTGCACGTTGGAGTGGCCGCGGACCGGGCACACGCCCGCGCCGGGGCGGCCGATGTTGCCGCGCAGCAGGAGGAAGTTGACGATCTCGCGGATGGTCGGCACGGAGTGCTTGTGCTGGGTGAGGCCCATGGCCCAGCAGACGATCGTGCGCCGGGAGGCCAGCACCATGCCGAGGGCCTGGTCGATCTCCTCGCGGGTCAGGCCGGTCGCGGTGAGCGTCTCGTCCCAGTCGGCGGCGCGGGCCGCCTCGGCGAACTCCTCGTAGCCGTGGGTGTGTTCGCGGACGAAGTCCTCGTCGACGGCGCCGTCGGCGTCGAGGATGAGCTTGTTCAGGAGGCGGAAGAGGGCCTGGTCGCCGCCGATGCGGATCTGCAGGAACAGGTCGGTGAGGGCGGCGCCCTTGAGGATGCCCTGAGGAGTCTGCGGGTTCTTGAAGCGCTCCAGGCCGGCCTCGGGCAGCGGATTGACGCTGATGATCTTCGCGCCGCCAGCCTTGGCCTTCTCCAGCGCGGAGAGCATGCGGGGGTGGTTGGTGCCCGGGTTCTGGCCGGCGACGATGATCAGGTCGGCCTTGTGGAGGTCCTCCAGCAGGACGCTGCCCTTGCCGACGCCGATGGTCTCCGACAGTGCCGAGCCGGAGGACTCGTGGCACATGTTGGAGCAGTCGGGCAGGTTGTTGGTGCCCAGTTCGCGGGCGAACAGCTGGTAGAGGAAGGCCGCCTCGTTGCTGGTGCGGCCGGAGGTGTAGAAGACGGCCTCGTCGGGGGAGGAGAGGGCGGCGATCTCCTCGGCGACGATGCCGAAGGCGCGCTCCCAGGTGACCGGCTCGTAGTGGTCGCCGCCCTCGGGCAGGTACATGGGGTGGGTCAGGCGTCCCTGCTGGCCCAGCCAGTAGCCGCTGCGGCCGGCGAGGTCGGCGACGGAGTGCGCGGCGAAGAACTCGGGGGTGACGCGGCGCAGGGTCGCCTCCTCGGCCACCGCCTTGGCGCCGTTCTCGCAGAACTCCGCCGTGTGCCGGTGGTCCCCCTCGGGCCAGGCGCAGCCCGGGCAGTCGAAGCCGTTCTTCTGGTTGACGCGCAGCAGCGTCAGCGCGGTCCGTCGCACGCCCATCTGCCGCTGGGCGACGCGCAGGGTGTGGCCGACGGCCGCGAGTCCCGCCGCCGCGTGCTGCGGTTCGGCGACCTGCGGCGCGTCCTGAACCGGATCGCCCTTGGGCGGCTTGGTGGCCATCGCACGCTCTCCTTCGCGGTGTGGGATACGCCGTCGATGGTCCCACGCTGCGCCGGCCGGGGGCGGTGACGGGCGGCGGGAGCGATGGTTGCGCGGGATCACGGGTGGCGGCCGACTGTCAGTGCGGCGTGGCAGGATCGGGGGCGTGGCAGAGACAGCTTCGAAGAAGACCGAGAAGACCCCCGGCGGCAAGCGGCCCCGCCTGATGCTCATGGACGGGCACTCGCTGGCCTACCGCGCGTTCTTCGCGCTGCCCGCGGAGAACTTCACGACCGCGACGGGCCAGCCGACGAACGCGATCTACGGCTTCGCGTCGATGCTGGCCAACACCCTGCGTGACGAGGAGCCCACGCACTTCGCGGTGGCCTTCGACGTCTCCCGCAAGACCTGGCGCTCCGAGGAGTTCACGGAGTACAAGGCGAACCGCTCCAAGACGCCGGACGAGTTCAAGGGCCAGGTCGAGCTGATCGGCGAGCTGCTGGACGCGATGCAGGTCTCCCGCTTCGCCGTCGAGGGGTACGAGGCGGACGACGTCATCGCCACCCTCGCCACGCGGGCCGAGGCCGAGGGCTTCGAGGTCCTGATCGTCACCGGCGACCGCGACTCCTTCCAGCTGGTCTCCGACCACACGACGGTGCTGTACCCGACGAAGGGCGTCTCGGAGCTGACCCGGTTCACCCCGGAGAAGGTCTTCGAGAAGTACGGGCTGACGCCCGCGCAGTACCCGGACTTCGCGGCGCTGCGCGGCGACCCGTCGGACAACCTGCCGGGCATTCCCGGGGTCGGCGAGAAGACGGCCGCGAAGTGGATCAACCAGTTCGGGTCGTTCGCGCAGCTGGTGGAGCGCGTCGACGAGGTCAAGGGCAAGGCCGGGCAGAACCTGCGTGACCATCTGGAGGCGGTCAAGCTGAACCGCCGGCTGACCGAGCTGGAGCGGGGGGTGGAGCTGCCGAAGGCGGTCGCCGAGCTGGAGCGGGCCGCCTACGACCGCAAGGCCGTCGCGATGGTCCTGGACACCCTGGAGATCCGCAACCCGTCGTTGCGGGAGCGGCTGTTCGCGGTGGATCCGGGCGCCGAGGAGGCGGAGACCACACCGGTCGCGGCGGACGGCGTGGAGCTGGACGGTACGGTCCTCGGCACCGGCGAGCTCGCCGGCTGGCTCACCGGGCACGGCACGGACGCCCTCGGTGTCGCCACCGTGGACACCTGGGCGCTGGGCACCGGCTCGGTCGCCGAGGTCGCGCTCGCCGCGGCCGGGGGAGCGGCCGCCTGGTTCGACCCGGCCGAGCTGGACGAGGCCGACGAGCGGGCCTTCGCGCAGTGGCTGGCGGACGCGGACCGGCCCAAGGTCCTGCACAACGCCAAGGGCGCGATGCGGGTCTTCGCCGAGCACGGCTGGAGCGTCGACGGCGTCACCATGGACACCGCGCTCGCCGCCTACCTGGTCAAGCCGGGCCGCCGCTCCTTCGACCTGGACGCGCTGTCCCTGGAGTACCTGGGACGCGAGCTGGCCCCGGCCGCCGCGGCCGACGGCCAGCTGGCCTTCGGCGCGGACGACGACGACGAGCGCGAGGCGCTGATGGTCCAGGCCCGCGCGGTCCTCGACCTGGGCACGGCGTTCGAGGAGAAGCTGCGGGAGGTCGGCGCCGCGGACCTGCTGCGCGACATGGAGCTGCCCACCTCCGCCCTGCTCGCCCGCATGGAGCGGCACGGCATCGCGGCCGACCGGGCCCACCTGGAGGCCATGGAGCAGATGTTCGCGGGCGCCGTGCAGCAGGCGGTGAAGGAGGCCCACGCGGCCGCCGGGCACGAGTTCAACCTGGGCTCGCCCAAGCAGTTGCAGGAGGTCCTCTTCGGCGAGCTGGGCCTGCCGAAGACGAAGAAGACGAAGACCGGCTACACCACGGACGCCGACGCCCTCGCCTGGCTCGCCGGCCAGACGGACAACGAGCTGCCGGTGATCATGCTCCGGCACCGCGAGCAGGCGAAGCTGCGCGTCACCGTCGAGGGCCTGATCAAGACGATCGCGACGGACGGCCGTATCCACACCACGTTCAACCAGACGGTCGCGGCGACCGGGCGTCTGTCCTCCACGGACCCGAACCTGCAGAACATCCCCGTCCGCACGGACGAGGGCCGGGCCATCCGCCGCGGCTTCGTCGTCGGCGAGGGCTTCGAGTCCCTGATGACCGCCGACTACAGCCAGATCGAACTGCGCGTGATGGCCCACCTCTCCGAGGACGCGGGCCTGACCGAGGCGTTCACCTCGGGCGAGGACCTGCACACCACCGCGGCCGCGCGGGTCTTCGCGGTCGAACCCGCCGAGGTCGACGCGGAGATGCGCCGCAAGATCAAGGCGATGTCCTACGGCCTGGCGTACGGCCTGTCGGCCTTCGGCCTCTCCCAGCAGCTGAACATCGAGGCTGCGGAGGCCCGCGCCCTGATGGACGCCTATTTCGAGCGTTTCGGCGGTGTACGGGACTATCTGCACCGGGTCGTCGACGAGGCCAGGGCGACGGGATACACGGCGACGCTCTTCGGCCGCCGCCGCTACCTGCCCGACCTCAACAGCGACAACCGCCAGCGCCGCGAGGCGGCCGAGCGGATGGCCCTCAACGCGCCGATCCAGGGCACGGCGGCCGACATCGTCAAGATCGCCATGCTGAACGTGGACCGGGCCCTGCGCGAGGCCGGTCTGAGGTCCCGCATGCTCCTTCAGGTCCATGACGAAGTCGTCCTGGAGATCGCCCCCGGCGAGCGCACGGCCACGGAGGAGATCGTCCGCCGCGAGATGGCGAATGCCGTCCACCTCAGGGTCCCCCTGGGGGTCTCGGTGGGCGTGGGCCCGGACTGGGAGTCGGCGGCGCACTAGGCGCTTGGGCGCTCCGCTGGAAGGGCCGCGCAGGCGCTCCGCGCTGGGCAGGGCCGCGCCGTGCCCGTCGGTCGCCTGCCGCGCTGTCGTGGCTGGTCGCGCGGTTCCCCGCGTCCCTTCGCGGCGCTGCCGGACCGCCGCTGACTCGTCGGGACGGGGCGGTGGGGGCGTCACTCACCTGGACCCCGTCGGCACGCCCCGGTTCCCGCGTCCCGCCAGGATGCGGGCATGGGTATACGCATGCTCAACCGTCGGCCCGGGCCGGCGCGGGCGGGTGTCGGAGCGGTGCCCGCCCCGTCCGTCGCGGCGGTGCCGGTCTTCGCGGCCGGCGCCAGCACCGCCCGTGTCCCGGCCGGCCCGGCCCTCGTCCTGCGGCGCGGGAGGGCCGGACTGGCGCGGGCCCTGCGCAGACTCACCCGCCCCGAGGAACCGCCCGCCTGGCGCCTGTGGGCCGGGCTGGGCCGCAGCTGCCTCACCGGGCTCCTGACCCGCCATTCCCGCGGCGCCCGCACCGTCACCGTGTTCGTCGTACCCGCGGGCGGTCTCACCGGGCGGCCGGGCGACCCCCCTGCGCGGTGACCCGCTCCGGCTCCGCGCCGACCGGGGCCGGGGCCGGGCGCCACATCCGTACGCCCACCGCGTACAGCAGCAGGCCCGGCACCAGTCCGGCGCCCGCGCCGAAGCACACCGTCGGGATCAGCTCCCACGGCTTTGCGGTCGCTCCCCAGTACTCCCACCACCGAGCCGCCCGCTGCACCGCCCCCGCCGCGGCGCACCCGCCGATCACGGCCCCCGCCCACCACCGGTCCCGAACCGACAGCACCGCCACCCCGGCCGGCCGGGGTGGCGCGGGCGCCCGCCGCAGCGCACGCGCCAGGAACACGACGATCACCACCGCGGCGGCCGCCGAACTGCCGTACTGCAGATACCAGTAGCCGGGTGCGCCGGCCAGGTCCCGGCCGAGCACCGGCAGCAGCCGCACGCCCCACCGGCCGTGGTGCGTGAACGCGTCCCACACCACGTGCGTCAGCGCGCCGAGCGCGGCGGAGACGTACCACCGGACCACCTGGCGGGGGCTCACGCGCGCGTGTGGCGCCCCGCACCGCAGCAGTGCCGCCGGCCGTGGCTGCCGGGCCCGCGGCAGCAGCGCCACCAGCGGTTCGCGCACCAGCAGCCACAGCGCGACCAGCGCCCAGGAGACGAGCACGTCGACCGAGAAGACGCCGGGGAGGGAATGCGTGACCGTCCCGAACTCCATCGCCCCGGACACCGCGCTCGCCGCGTAGTAGGTCATGTCGGGTGCGAAGGAACCCGCCACCAGCAGGGCCGGAACGAGCCGTCCCCGGCCGGTTCCGTCGGTGCGCACGGCGGGCAGCACGGCCGCCGCGTGGCTGAGGGTGAACGGCAACGGAGCTCCTCGCGACAGTGCACGGCCCGGGCGGTCGGCCGGGTGACCGGTCGCGTCAAGTATGGGCGACTGGCCGCCGGACAACGGAACATGGCCAACTGGTGAAAGGCGGGTGCGAACGGGTGCCGGTGCAAAGCAAGTTGTCGTAGGGTCGCCTGGGCCCCCGGGCCGGGCGCGCGTCGAACCGGAACCCGGACGGCGCACGGAGGGCAACCTCCACGGCGGCTCGATCGTCACAGCAGGCGAACACAGCATCACAGGGCAGCATCACAGGGCAGTCAGACGCACGGCGGACAGAGACGCGCGTTCGGGCGTCCACGGGAGGGGTTCACTCTATGGCGGCGCAATTCGGCAGGAGGCTGTACAAGGGAGCGGCGACCACCGCCGTGGCCGCGCTCGCGGTCGCGGCCCTGTCCGCGTCCCAGGCGCCAGGGGTCACGGTCGACGGCCAGGGCAGAACGACCGCGGCCGACGCCCAGCCCTCGCCGGAGGCGACGACTTCCGGGGACGGCGGCGCGACCGGCAACTCGCCGTACTACACGGACCTTCCGCCGCTGAACAGCCCGAGCCCCGCGCCCACCGCCGGAACGCCCGTGCTGCAGGGCAGCTCCGAGGCCGGCATTCCCGCGACCGTCCTCGACGCCTACAAGAAGGCCGAGGCGTCCCTGCGGGAGGCCAAGCCCGGCTGCAACCTGCCCTGGCAACTCCTCGCCGCCATCGGCAAGGTCGAGTCGGGTCAGGCCCGCGGCGGCCGCGTCGACGCGAACGGCACCACGCTGAGCCCGATCCTCGGCCCGCAGCTCGACGGCAACGGCTTCGCGCTCATCCAGGACACCGACAACGGCCTGTACGACGGCAACAGCTCCTACGACCAGGCCGTCGGTCCCATGCAGTTCATCCCCTCCACCTGGGCGTGGGCGGGCCGCGACGGCAACGGTGACGGGGTGAAGGACCCCAACAACGTCTACGACGCCGCCCTGGCCGCCGGCCACTACCTGTGCCGCAACGGCTGGGACCTGTCGCAGCAGTCCGATCTGCACAGCGCGATCCTCAGCTACAACCACTCGCAGGACTATCTGAACACGGTCCTGTCGTGGCTGGAGTACTACCGCAAGGGCACCCACGAGATCCCGGACGGCACCGGCACCGTTCCCTCCGGCCGCAGCGACGACCATGCCGGCCCCTCGCCGACGCCGCCCGCGACGCCGCCGAGCACCGGCTCCCCGAGCCCCACGCCGCCGAAGTCGGACGAGCCGAGCACGCCGTCCTCCCCGTCGCCCACTCCCACCGACACGGTGGACCACCTGGCGGACGCGGGTACCGCCAAGCTCACCGCGATGGCCGGCGACACGTTCGCCAAGAAGATCAGCACCAAGGCCGAGACCAAGGCCGGCAAGGCCGTCGGCAAGGTCCGGGTCCGCTTCACGATCACCGGCGACACCGACGCCACCTTCACCGGCGGCGAGCGCGTCGCCACGGTGTCCACCGGCAGCACGGGCGTGGCCGTCGCCCCGGCGCTGCGGGCGGGCGAGAAGACGGGCGGCTTCACCGTCCGCGCGACCGTCGTCGGCCGCTCGGTCCCCGGCCTCGACTACACGGCCACCGTCACCGAGCGCGCCGCCGACACCCTCGCCCGCACCAGCGACACCGCGCTGACCTGCACGCCGGGCGGCGAGTTCGCCGACCAGGTCGAGGTGAAGGCCACCTACAAGGGCGCCGTCGCGGACAAGGTCGCGGCCACCGCCACCCTGATCAAGTCGGCGGACGACGCGACCGTGAACGACAAGGGCCCCTACTTCAAGGACGCCGCGGGCAAACCCGTACGCACCCTGACGGGCCTGCGGACGGACGCGAACGGCCTGCTGAAGCTGCCGAAGCTGTACGCGGACGACACCACCGGCACCTTCCTGCTGCGCGTCACCACCGCGGGCGGCGCGACCCTGACCGTCGAACTGACGGTCGCGGCGGCCGAGACGTCGCCCTCGCCCAGCACTTCTCCCTCGCCGAGCACGTCTCCCTCGTCGAGCGCGTCGGCCGACCCGACCGCATCGGCGAGCCCCAGCGCGTAGTCCTTCCCAAGACGGCGGCGTCCCCCTCGCGCAGGGGGGTGCCGCCGTCGTTGTGCGTGCGACGTGTTCTCATCTCGCCCGTGCGTTGCTACGGTGCCGGATCTGACGACCTGTCAGCCCGTGTCCGCCGGGAGGCCCGCATGCGCGCCCTGATCGCCGCCGCGACCGGTCTCGCCGTCGCGCTCGCCCTGGTCCTCACGCTCACCGCCCTGGGCACACCGGCGGGAAAGACCTCCCCGAAGCCGCTGCTGACGACGGTGCCCGCACACCCGTAACCGCCCGCGAGGGAGGCCGAGATGCGCCGCAAGGCCAGTCTGATCCTGCTCGCCTTCGCCGTGTTCTTCGCGGCGCTGTCCCCGCTGCTGCGCTGGTACGCCTTCCCGCGCCTGGCCGAGGTTCCGGCGAATACGTACCAGGACATGGTCCTGGAGGCGAAGAACGCCACCCTCCTCGACTACGGCACCATGAAGGCCCGCAAGGTCTCCAAGGTGACCATCGTGCAGACCCTCAAGGGCGATGTGGAGGCCGCCGAGAGGATCGGGCGGACGGCGGGCCGGGACGTCGTCGTCTGGGACGGCCTGTCCTACGTGCAGGGACCCGACGGCAAGATGGTCTCCAAGGTCCCCGAGCGCTACATCTTCGACGCCCACACCCAGGAACCCGTCCACGCCACCGGCGAGTCGGTCGACGGCGCCCCGGTGAAACGGCAGGGCATCGAGTTCAAGTGGCCGTTCCTGACCCAGAAGCGGGACTACCGGTACTTCGACGCGCAGGCCCGCGTCACCGCGCCCATCCACTACAAGGGCACGCGGGACTTCCGCGGCGTGCGGGTGTACTACTTCGAGCAGACCGTCCCCTGGACCGAGGTCCCCTTCCCCAGGACCATGCCCGTCGCCGGCATCACCCCCGAGTCGGTCGCGAAGACCGGCACCACCCGCTGGTACACCACCGTGCGCAGATTCTGGGTCGAGCCCGTCACCGGCGCCCCCGTCTACGGCGAGGAGATCCACCGGGAGGAACTGCGCGGCGGCACCCTGCTCGGCGGCCGTGAGAAGGTCACCGCGTTCGCCGGCCACGTGAAGATGCGCGAGGACTACATCGAGCACACCGTCGCCCTGGTCAAGTCCAACCGCACCCTCGTCCTGCTCATGACGTCCTACCTGCCGTGGGGCTTCCTGACCCTCGGCACGCTGCTGCTGGCGCTCTCCCTGTTGCTGGAGGCGCGCGGCCGCCGCCCGGCCGGCCCGGAACCTGCCGACTCGGCGCCGCAGCCGGTCACCGTCTGAGCCGCGCGCCGGCGTGCCGGGTCGGTTCGGCGGTGGCCGGGTCCTCGGGCCAGGGGTGCTTGGGGTAGCGGCCGCGCAGTTCGGCCCGCACGGCCCGGTAACCGTCCTTCCAGAAGGAGGCGAGGTCGGCGGTGACGGCCGCCGGCCGGCCGGCGGGGGAGAGCAGATGCACCAGCAGCGGCACGCCGGCGACGGCGGGCGACTGGTGCAGCCCGAACATCTCCTGCAGCTTCACGGCGAGCACGGGCCGCTCCGGATCCCCGTAGTCGATCCGGATCCTGGACCCGCTCGGCACGGTGATCCGCTCCGGGGCCAGCTCGTCGAGGCGTGCGGCCTGCCCGGACGCCCAGGGCAGCAGCCGGGCGAGCGCCCGGCCCGCGTCGATCCGGGCGAGGTCGGCCCGCCGCCGGGCCCGGCCCAGCTCCGGCTCCAGCCACTCGTCCACGCGCGCGTGCAGCGCGTCGTCGCCGACGTCGGGCCAGGGCTCGCCGAGGTGCAGCCGCAGGAAGGCCAGCCGCTGCCGCAGGACGGCCGCGTCGGGCGTCCACCGCAGCAGCCCGAACCCCTCCCGCCGCAGCCCGTCGAGCAGGGCCTCGCGCACCGGGGCGGGGTCGGGGTCCCGCAGCGGCCGTACGGCGAGTTCGACGGCGCCCAGCCGCTCCACCCGCCGCGCGACGACGTCACCGTCCGCCCAGTGGACCTCGTCGCGTTCCCGGAGCAGCGCCGCGGCCGCGAGTCGGGCCGCCTCCTCGTCGACGGCCGCACCGAGCCGTACGCGCGCGTGCCTGCTGCCGACCGGCCGGTCGGCGACGGCGACCGCGATCCAGGGGGCGCCGCGCAGCCCGGTGTCCTCGCCGGTCTCGGCGCGGGTGCCGGAGACCATCAGGTAGGAGCCGCCGTCGGCCTTGGCGAGCCGTTCCGGGAAGGCGAGCGCGGCGACCCGGCCGACGAGCGCGTCGTCGCTCAGGGCGCCGGAGCCGCTGACGCCGGAGCCGTCGGAGCCGTCGGAGCCTTCGGAGCCGGAGCCGGAGCCGGAGCCGGAGCCGCTGGAGCCGCTGTCCGGCGGGCCGCTGAACTCCGCCGCGGCGGCCCGCAGCCGCCGCACCTCAGCCCGCCACCGGCCCGCGTAGGCGTCGCCGCCGCGCCGGGCGGCCCGCAGCGCCGCCGCCAGGTCGTCGCCGTACTCGCGCGGCGGCTCCTCCGACAACAGCGCCACCACCTCGGCGCCCGCCCCGCCGGTGTCCAGCAGCGCCCTCCCCAGCCGGGGATGCACCCCCAGCCGGGCCAGCCGCACGCCCCGCCGGGTGGCCCGCCCGGCGGAGTCGACCGCGCCCACGGCCGTCAGCACCGCCCGCGCCGCCGCCATCGCCCCGCCCGGCGGCGGATCCAGCAGCGCCAGCCCGGACGCGTCCGGATCCCCCCAGCACGCCGCCTGCAGCGCGAACGCCGTCAGGTCGGCCACCTTGATCTCCGGCGACGGGAAACGCGGCAGCCGCGCGTCCTCCGCCTCGGCCCAGCACCGGTACACCGCGCCCGGCGCCTCCCGCCCGGCACGCCCCGCCCGCTGCCGTCCGGCCGCCTGCGACGCCCGCACCGTGGTCAGCGCGCTCAGCCCGCGCGCGTGGTCCACCCGCGGCTCCCGCGCCAGACCCGAGTCGACTACCACCCGCACGCCGGGCACCGTCAGCGACGACTCCGCCACCGAAGTGGCCAGCACCACCCGCCGCCGCTGCCCGGGGCTCAGCACGGCGTCCTGCACCGCGGCCGGCGCCCGCCCGTGCACCTGCAGCACCTCGACGTCACCGACGTCGCCGAGGTCCCCGAGCTGCCCCGCGACCCGCGCGATCTCACCGACCCCGGGCAGGAAGCACAGCACGTCCCCGTCCCGTTCGGCCAGCGCCCGCCGCACCACCGACGCCACATGCGCCAGCAGCGCCGGGTCGACGCGCATGCCGTGCGGGGGGCGTACCGGCCGGGCCGGCGGCGCCCACACCACCTCCACCGGATGCGCGACGCCCTCCGCCGCGACCACCGGCGCCCCGCCCAGCAGCGCCGCCCAGCCCTCGGCGTCGGTCGTCGCCGAGGCGGCCACCAGCCGCAGCTCCGGCCGCAGCGTCTCCCGCACGTCCCACAGGAACGCCGCCACGGTGTCCGCGTCCAGGTGCCGCTCGTGGCACTCGTCGAGCACCACCGCGTCCACGCCGGCCAGCTCCTGGTCGCGCTGGAGGCGTTGCAGCAGCACACCGGTCGTGACGACCTCCACGCGCGTGCCGCGGCCGACGACCCGCTCGCCGCGCACGGTGTACCCGACGCTCTCGCCGGCGGACTCGCCCAGCAGCCACGCCATCCGGCGGGCGGCGGCGCGGGCCGCGATCCGCCGCGGCTCGGCGACGACGACCCGCCGCGCCGCTCCCTCCCCGAGCAGACCCGCCAGCGCCAGCGGCACCAGCGTGGTCTTGCCGGTGCCGGGAGGCGCGACGAGCACGGCGGTGCCGTGCCCGTCCAGCGCGCCGGTCAGGGCGGGAAGGGCGCCGCGCACCGGCAGGGCGCCCAGGGCGTCGTGTCGGATCACGTCCGTCAGTCCCTCAGTCCCGCACGCACACGAAGATCGCCGTGCCCGGGATCAGGTTCCCGCGCAACGGCGACCAGCCGCCCCACTCCGAGGTGTTCCAGGCCGGCCACTCCGGCTCGACCAGGTCGACCAGCCGGAAGCCGCCGGCCACCACGTCGCGCACCCGGTCGCCGATCGTGCGGTGGTGCTCGACGTAGACCGCGCGGCCCTCGTCGTCCTGCTCGACGTACGGGGTGCGGTCGAAGTAGGAGGCGGTCACCGTCAGCCCCTCCGGTCCGGGCTCGTCCGGGAAGGCCCAGCGGACGGGATGGGTGACGGAGAAGACGAACCGGCCGCCCGGGCGCAGCACCCGCCGCACCTCCTTCAGCACCAGCACCGGGTCCGCCACGAACGGCAGCGCCCCGTACGCCGAGCACGCCAGGTCGAAGGAGCCGTCCGCGAAGGGCAGCGCGCCGGCGTCCGCGCACACCAGAGGGAACGATCCGCCTATCCGCAGCGCGTGCTGGAGCTGGCGGTGGGAGATGTCCAGGGCGACCGGGCGGGCGCCCCGGGCGGCCAGCCAGCGCGAGCACTGGGCCGCCCCGGCGCCGATCTCCAGCACGTCCCGGCCCTTCAGCTCCTCCGGCGGTCCGAGCAGTTCCGCCTCCACCTCGTCCAGGCCCTCGGGGCCCCACACGAAGCGGTCGTCGCCGAGGAACGTGCCGTGCTCGACCTGGTACTCGTCGGCGTTGCGGTCCCACCAGCCCCGGTTGGCCCGGGAGCTCTCCGTGACGCCGGCCGCGCGCCGGGTGGCCTCCGGCTCGGGCAAGGGCTCGGCGGTCACGGGCTCGGGGGTCACGGGCTCGGGGGATACGGGCTCTTGGATGATCGGCTCCCTCGTCGTACTCTTCCGTCCAGCCCCGTCCCGGTGGCGACACGGAAAGGACGCCCTGGGGCCTGCGTGGCCTCAGGAGACAGGTTTTGTGCCGGGTATGCGGCGATCCGCCCCGGGTGTGCGCGTTCGCGCATTGACCCTGCCCGGCTGCCCCCGTATGCTACAAGTTGCGCTGCGGGCCTGCGCACCTCAGACGTAGCAGGCTGCGCTCGCATCTGTTGTATGTCCCCTCGGTTGTCGAGGCGCCACCAGTGGTTTCGTGTGGCGCTTCCTTGGCTGTCCGGCTTCTGCAGAGCGAAACGGGCTCCCGGCGTAAGCAGTACCTACGACTCAATGTCCGTACCGGAGCCCTTTCCCACATGACGAGCAGCACCGAGACCACCGCCACCACCCCGCAGGTAGCGGTCAACGACATCGGTAACGAGGAAGCCTTCCTCGCAGCGATCGACGAGACGATCAAGTACTTCAACGACGGCGACATCGTCGACGGCGTCATCGTGAAGGTCGACCGGGACGAGGTCCTGCTCGACATCGGTTACAAGACCGAAGGCGTTATCCCGAGCCGCGAGCTCTCGATCAAGCACGACGTCGACCCCAACGAGGTCGTCGCCGTCGGTGACGAGATCGAAGCCCTTGTTCTCCAGAAGGAGGACAAGGAAGGCCGCCTGATCCTCTCGAAGAAGCGCGCCCAGTACGAGCGTGCCTGGGGCACCATCGAGAAGATCAAGGAAGAGGACGGGATCGTCACCGGTACCGTCATCGAGGTCGTCAAGGGTGGTCTCATCCTCGACATCGGCCTCCGCGGCTTCCTCCCGGCCTCCCTGGTCGAGATGCGCCGCGTCCGCGACCTCCAGCCCTACGTGGGCAAGGAGCTCGAGGCCAAGATCATCGAGCTGGACAAGAACCGCAACAACGTGGTCCTGTCCCGCCGTGCCTGGCTGGAGCAGACCCAGTCCGAGGTCCGCCAGACGTTCCTCACGACCCTGCAGAAGGGTCAGGTCCGCTCCGGTGTGGTCTCCTCGATCGTCAACTTCGGTGCCTTCGTGGACCTGGGCGGCGTCGACGGTCTGGTGCACGTCTCCGAGCTGTCCTGGAAGCACATCGACCACCCCTCCGAGGTCGTCGAGGTCGGCCAGGAGGTCACCGTCGAGGTCCTCGACGTCGACATGGACCGCGAGCGCGTCTCCCTGTCGCTGAAGGCGACCCAGGAAGACCCGTGGCAGCAGTTCGCCCGCACCCACCAGATCGGCCAGGTCGTGCCCGGCAAGGTCACGAAGCTGGTTCCGTTCGGTGCGTTCGTCCGCGTGGACGAGGGCATCGAGGGTCTGGTCCACATCTCCGAGCTGGCCGAGCGCCACGTGGAGATCCCGGAGCAGGTCGTCCAGGTCAACGACGAGATCTTCGTCAAGGTCATCGACATCGACCTCGAGCGCCGTCGCATCAGCCTCTCGCTGAAGCAGGCCAACGAGTCCTTCGGTGCCGACCCGGCCTCGGTCGAGTTCGACCCGACCCTGTACGGCATGGCCGCGTCCTACGACGACCAGGGCAACTACATCTACCCCGAGGGCTTCGACCCGGAGACCAACGACTGGCTGCCGGGCTACGAGAAGCAGCGCGAGGAGTGGGAGCGCCAGTACGCCGAGGCGCAGCAGCGCTTCGAGCAGCACCAGGCGCAGGTCATCAAGTCCCGCGAGGCGGACGCCCAGGCCGCTGCCGAGGGTGGCGAGGCCGCCGCTCCGGCCGCGTCCGGCGGCGGTTCGTACTCCTCCGAGGGCGGCGACACCTCCGGTGCGCTGGCTTCGGACGAGGCGCTGGCGGCGCTCCGCGAGAAGCTGGCCGGCGGCCAGAGCTGACCGCTCGCTGAGCTGTAGGTCCTTCAGCCGAGGGCCCGCACCCTTCCCGGGTGCGGGCCCTCGGCGTTGTCCGGCCGTGCCCGGAAATCGCGTGCCGGCGGCCGCCGGGCCGTGCCCCGAAGTCGCGTGCCGGCGGCCGCCGGTGATGCCTGATCAGCGGCGCGGGCGGGAATGCCCGCGTTCCGAGGGTGGTTGTGCAGTACGAACACGAGGAGGAGCGGTCACTGTGCTTGATCCGCAGGGTTTGTACGCATGGGAGCCGAAGGGCCTGGCCGTCGTCGACATGGCGCTCGCCCAGGAGTCGGCCGGTCTTGTCATGCTCTACCACTTCGACGGATACATCGACGCGGGCGAGACCGGCGACCAGATCGTCGACCGGCTCCTCGACTCGCTGCCCCACCAGGTCGTCGCCCGTTTCGACCACGACCGGCTCGTGGACTACCGCGCCCGCCGTCCGCTGCTGACGTTCCGGCGCGACCGCTGGACCGACTACGACGTGCCCGCCCTGGAGGTGCGGCTCGTCCAGGACGCCACCGGGGCGCCCTTCCTGCTGTTGTCCGGGCCCGAGCCGGACGTGGAGTGGGAGCGCTTCGCCGCGGCCGTCCAGCAGATCGTCGAGCGGCTCGGCGTGCGCCTGTCGGTCAACTTCCACGGCATCCCGATGGGCGTCCCGCACACCCGCCCCGTCGGCGTCACGCCGCACGGCAACCGCACCGACCTCGTCCCCGGCCACCGCAGCCCCTTCGACGAGGCCCAGGTCCCCGGCAGCGCCGAGTCGCTGGTCGAGTACCGCCTGATGGAGGCCGGGCACGACGTCCTCGGCGTCGCCGCGCACGTGCCGCACTACATCGCCCGCTCCGCGTACCCGGACGCGGCACTGACCGTCCTGGAGGCGATCACCGCGGCCACCGGCCTGGTGCTGCCCGGGGTCGCGCACGCCCTGCGCACGGAGGCGCTCCGCACCCAGACGGAGATCGACCGGCAGATCCAGGAGGGCGACGAGGAACTCACCGCCCTGGTGTCGGGTCTGGAGAACCAGTACGACGCCGTCGCGGGCGCCGAGACCAGGGGCAACATGCTCGCCGAACCCGCCGACATCCCGTCGGCCGACGAGATCGGGCGCGAGTTCGAACGCTTCCTCGCGGAACGGGAGGGCGACAACTGACGGCCCCCGGCACCCCGGCCGGCGCGGGTTCTCCAGCCCCCCCCGCATCCCGGACGGCGCCGGGTTCTCTAAGCTCGGCTCATGCTGAAGGTGGGCCTGACCGGTGGAATCGGCGCCGGCAAGAGCGAAGTGTCACGGCTGCTCGTCGCACACGGAGCCGTCCTGATCGACGCGGACCGCATCGCGCGTGAGGTCGTCGCGCCGGGCACGCCCGGCCTCGCCGCGGTCGTGGACGCGTTCGGCGAGGAGGTGCTCGCCGCCGACGGCAGCCTCGACCGGCCCCGGCTCGGCTCGATCGTCTTCGCCGACCCGGACCGGCTCGCCGTCCTCAACTCGATCGTGCACCCCCTGGTCGGCGCCCGCTCCCGGGAACTGGAGGCGGCCGCCGCCGAGGACGCGGTCGTCGTCCACGACGTGCCCCTCCTCGCGGAGAACGGCCTCGCCCCGCTGTACGACCTCGTGATCGTCGTCGACGTGAGCCCCGAGACCCAGCTCGACCGGCTGGTCCGCCTGCGCGGCATGACCGAGGAGGACGCCCGCGCCCGCATGGCCGCCCAGGCGACGCGGGAGAAGCGCCGGGAGATCGCCGACATCGTCATCGACAACGACGTACCGCTCGATGACCTGCGGCGACGTGTGCAAGAGGTCTGGGAGGAGCTGCAGCGCAGGGCCCACGCGGCAGGGACAGAACAGGAATAGCGGGTCACGGCCGGGCGTTGAAACCCTCCAGCGAGGGAAGGAATTCGACGTGCCCGACACCAGCGGTTCGACCGGACGTACCCCGGAGACGCACGTCATCGACTTCCGCGCGGCCGAGCAACTGCTCAACGCGCGGGACCCGCGGGGCGCGGTGAAACTGCTCGACTCCGTCATCGCCGCCCACCCGGAGAACACCGCTGCCCGGCTGCTGCGCGCGCGTGCCTTCTTCGCCGCCGCCCAGCTGCGGCCGGCCGAGCTGGAGTTCACCGTCGTCCTGGAGCGCGAGCCGGACAACGCGTTCGCCCACTTCGCGCTCGCCCGCACCTACGAGCGGCAGGGCCGGCCCGACCAGGCCAGGCGGCACTTCCGGCTGGCAGCCGCGCTGGACCCCAACCCGCAGTACCTGCGGCGCGCCCGCTTCGAGTCGTCCTGACCTGTCCGACGGTCCGACCGGTCTACCGCCTCGGTTCGTCCGGTGGCAGGTACGGCGGGACGTCCCGCCCCGGCTGGTAGTGGGGGCCCTGGCGGATGTGCCTGAGGATCATGGTCATGTCGGTCATGACCAGCAGGAACAGCACCCCGCACGCGACCGCCCACCACACCTGCCCGACGAGGGCGAAGGCGACCGTGCCGAAGACCGACCACGCCAGCCCCCACAGGCTCAGCCAGAAGCGCATCCGCAGAGGACTGCGGGCGGTCGTGGGTTCACTGCCCGTACGCATCGGATCATCACTCCTCCCTGGCACGTACCGCTTCGGAGCGGAGGTCCGCCCGAAGCGTCCGGACAACGGGGCCGGGGATCCTGCTCGATCCCGCAGTACCCCACGAGGACGTCGGTGAACTGACGGGATTCGGCCCGTGCACACCGATGAGTTCCTGCCGGAGCGCCGGTCCAACCCTGTGACAGCATCACCGATCGCTTCCGCAGGAGATCCCCGTGTCCGAGACCACCGCTCCCGTCACCGCCGCTTCCCCCGCTTCCGGCACCGCGCGTTCCGTCGTCGCCGGGTCCGTGTTCCCGCGCGGCCGCCGCGCCCGGATCGCCCTGCGCACGGTGCAGGTGCTGCTCGCCCTCTTCTACGCCGTCGCGAGCGCCCTGCCGAAGCTGATCGCCCATCCCACGGCCGTCGAGTCGTTCGACAGGATCGGCTGGGGCAGCGCGGGCATGTACGCCATCGGCGCCCTGGAACTCGCCGGTGCCGTCGCCCTGCTGGTGCCGGTGCTCCAGTCGGTCGCTGCGGTCGCCCTGAGCGCGCTGATGGTGGGCGCGTTCATCGTCCAGATGACCGTCTTCGACGGGCAGAACGCGGCGACGCCCCTGATCCTCATGGTGCCGCTGGCGCTGATCGCCTGGGCCCGGCGGAGCTCCAACGCGGACCTGCTGCGGCTGGTGCGCGGACGTGGCTGAGCGCTCTGCCTCGCCCACGGCGGCGTCCGGCGGTGACGCGCGGGCCCGGGGGTTCGGACACCCCCGGGAGCGCCGCCCCCGGACGCCGCCGCCGTGCTTCACCGTCCGCCCGGCCGTCCCGCGCCACCGCCCGGCCGTCCCGAGCCACCGCCCGGCCGTCCCGCGCCACCGCCCGGCCGTCCCGCGCCACCGCCCATCAGGCCGCGCAGGCGTTCCAGCTCACGGCGGTCCCGCTTGGTGGGGCGGCCCGCGCCGCGGTCGCGGATGCCGGCGGGCGCGATCGCCTCGCGCGGCGGCGGGGGCGGCGAGTTGTCGACGTAGCACTGGACCGCCACGGGGGCGCCGACGCGCTTGCGGATCAGGCGCTTGACGACGACGACCCGCTCCCGGCCGTCGTGCCGCAGCCGTACCTCGTCGCCGACCCGCACGGAGTGCGAGGGCTTCACGTTCTGTCCGTTCACGCGCACGTGACCGCCCTTGCAGGCGGTGGCGCCCATCGAACGGGTCTTGATCAGGCGCACGGCCCAGATCCAGCTGTCGATGCGCACGGTCTCGCCGGGCGCCGGCCCGGCCGCCTCGGCCGCGGCGATCGCGTCGGCGACCTTGGGGTCGACGGCCTGCGCGCCGTCACTGGGGGCGGCCTGCACCTTGTCGGCGGCTTGCGCGTCGCCTGCGGGGCGCGTGTCGCCGGTGGCGCGCGCGTCGCTGCCCGCGGCCTGCGTGCCGCCCGCGGGCCGGCTGTCGGCCGCGGCCCGCGCGTCGCCCGTGTCGGGGCCCGCGGCCTGCGGGCCCCTCTCCTCGTCACCTTCCAGAGCCATGTTCCCGACCTTAGTCCTCCGCGCCGGGAGTCCCCGAAGGATTTCCGGTCCTGCCGGGCCGCGGCCCGGCCAGGAACACGGCACTGGTGAGGACGCCGAGGAGCACGACGGCGGCGTTCAGCGCGACCGCCGCCTTCAGGCCGCCGAGCACCGCCGCGGCGCCCGAGCCGGTCATCGCCGCCGTGGCGACGGCGCTCATGACCGGTGTGCCCATGGTGATGCCGATCTGCTGGGTCATCGTCGCCAGCCCGGTCGCCAAGCCCTGCTCGCGGTCGGCGAGCCCGGAGGTGGCGGTCACCATGAAGCCGACGATGACCAGCATGTTGCCGACCCCGCCGGCGAACGTACCCGCCAGCAGCAGCCACAGCCACGACCGGTCGGCGCCGAGACCGAGCAGCGCTGCCGTGGCGACGGCCTGCAGGAGACCGCCCGCGATCAGCGTCCGCCTGCTGCCGGTCCGCCCGATGAACCTCGGGGCCACCGAGCCGCCGACGACCGTGCCCAGGCCGAGCACACCGAAGCACAGCCCCGCGGACAGGGCCGAGAAGCCGAGCACCTCCTGGAGGTAGAGGGTCATCAGGAAGACGAGCGACGTCTCCGTCAGGAACGCGATCAGGCCGGCGACGTTGCCCCAGGCCACGGACCGCCGCCCGAGCACGCTCAACGGCACCAGCGGTGCGGCGACCCGGCGCTCGACGGCGAGGAACACCAGCAGCAGCACCGCCCCGGCCGCCAGGGACAGCAGCGCGCCGGGCGAGCCCCAGCCCTTCTCGCCGGCCCGGCTCAGACCGAACACCACCGCCAGCAGCCCGAGTGTGACGCTGACGGCGCCGGGCAGGTCCAGCTTCGGGCGCTCGGCCGGCCGGGACTCCCGCACCACCGCGGGCGCCACGACCAGGACGGCCACGGCGACCGGCACGTTGATGAGGAACGACCACCGCCAGGACAGCAGGTCCGTCAGCACCCCGCCGAGGATCGCTCCCGTGGTGAACCCGGCGGACATCAGCGCCCCGTTGAGGCCGAGCGCCTTCTCCCGCAGCGGGCCCTCCGGGAACGACGTGGTCAGCAGCGACAGGCCCGCCGGGGTCACCGCGGCCGTCGCCAGGCCCTGCAGGACCCTCGCCGTGATCAGTGTCTCCGGGCTGTGCGCCAGGCCGCCCAGCAGTGAGGCGGCGGCGAGGAGAGCCAGCCCGCCGAGGAACAGCCGGCGCCGCCCGAACAGGTCCGCCACCCGCCCGAACAGCAGCGTGAAGCCTGCCGCGCACAGGGCGAACGCGGTACCGATCCACTGCAGGTGCGCCAGCGAGAAGCCCAGGCCCTCACCGATCACCGGCAGGGCCACGTTCAGGATGGAGAAGTCCACGGCCAGCATGAACTGGGCCGCTAGCAGCAGCACCAGCACCAGCCGCAGGCGGGGGGTCAGGGCGGCCGGGGCGCGCCCGGCCGTCTCCCGGTCGATGACGGGCATGACGTCGTGTTCCTTCCTCTCACCGGCCTCGTGAACACGGCCCTCGTGAACACCGGCCTTCTGAACACCGGCCTTCGGGCCTTGTGGAAACCGGCCTCGTGAACGGTCGTGGAGGCAACGCTCGTCGGCGCCCGCCGGCCCAGCCAGAACCCTGTCCCGGGCAGCCGGCCCGAGGGTGGTCATGACATGACCACCCTCGGGCGTCCCGCTCGCACGGCCGGGCGGGCATGATGGCAGTGGTGTCCCCGAGCTGAGCGGAGGATGTGATGGACGCCTGGTCCGAGCTGGGTGACTTCCTCAAGTCCCGCCGGGCCGCGCTGCGCCCCGAGGACGTCGGCATCACCCCGCACCCCACCCGCCGCCGCGTCCCCGGCCTGCGCCGCGAGGAGCTGGCCATGCTCGCGGGCGTCAGCATCACCCACTACACGCGCCTGGAACAGGGCCGCGGGACGGGCGTCTCCGAGTCCGTGCTGGACGCCCTCGCGCGGACGCTGCGCCTCAGCGAGGACGAGACCGCGCACCTGAAGGACCTCGCCCGCCCCGGCACGGCGTCCCGGCCCGCCCCGCCCCGCGCGGAACACGTCAGCGCGTCGGCGCGGCAACTGATCGCGGCCATGACCGAGATACCGGCACTCGTCCTGGACCGCCGCGGCGACGTCCTCGCCTGGAACCGGCTGGGTCACGCGCTGCTGGCCGGGCATCTGCCGCCGGACGCCACCGCCGCGCCCGCCGCCCGCCCGAACCTGGTGCGGATGCTCTTCCTCGACGAGCGCTACCGGGAGCTGTACCCGGAGCGCGACGAGGAGGCCCGCCTCGCCGTCGCCTCGCTGCGACTGGCGGCCGGACGCCGGCCGGGCGACCGCGGCCTGGCCGAACTGATCGGCGAACTGTCCATGAAGTCGCCGGAGTTCGCGTCCCTGTGGGCCCGTCACCCAGTGCGCACCTGCACCTCGGGCGTCAAGCACCTGCGCCATCCGCTGGTCGGCGCGATGAGCCTCGCCTTCGAGAACCTGTGCGTGCCCGGCACCGCGGGGCAGCGGCTCATCGCCTACACCGCCGAGCCCGGTTCCCCGTCTGAGGCGGCACTGCGCCTGCTCGGCGGCGGCGTCACCGACGTACCGTTGGCGCATGGACAGCCTGGCCGAGCTTGACACCCGTGTCGCCGGGTGCGCCGCGTGTCCCCGGCTCGTGGAGTGGCGTCAGGAGGTCGGCCGGACCCGGCGTGCGGCCTTCCGGGACTGGACGTACTGGGCCCGGCCCGTGCCCGGCTTCGGACCCGCCGACGCCCCCCTGCTGATCGTCGGCCTCGCCCCGGCCGCCCACGGCGGCAACCGCACCGGCCGCATGTTCACCGGCGACCGCTCCGGCGACGTGCTCTACCAGGCGCTGTACGACGTGGGGCTCGCCTCGCAGCCGACCGCCGTGTCCGCCGACGACGGGCTGACGCTGCACGGCGTCCGCGTCACGGCGCCCGTGCACTGCGCCCCGCCCGGGAACAAGCCGACCCCGGCCGAGCGGGACACCTGCCGCCCCTGGCTGGTACGGGAACTACGGCTGCTGCGGCCGACACTGCGCGCGGTCGTCGTGCTCGGCGCCTTCGGCTGGCAGGCCGCGTTGCCCGCGTTCGCCGAGGCGGGCTGGGCGGTGCCCCGGCCGCGGCCGGCCTTCGCCCACGGTGCCCGCGTCCCGCTCGACGGCCTCGACCTCTTCGGCTGCTTCCACGTCAGCCAGCGCAACACCTTCACCGGCAGGCTCACGCCCGCGATGCTGCGGGAGGTGCTGCGCACGGCGGCGCGGGCGGCGGGGCTGCCGGTGACCGGCTGAGCCGCCGGCCCTCCGGACAACGGGCCTGCGTGTCGCCGGACTTGCCGTGCCAGGCGGGCGTACCTTCACGACAATGACCGGCATGAACCTTCCTGACGGACTCACCCCCCTGGCCGACGGGCTCCACCTGTGGACCCCCGGGCACACCGGCACCTGGGGCTACGCGAACTGCCTGCTCATCAGCTCCGGCCGACAGGCCGCCCTGGTCGACACCCCCTACGACCGGCCGATGACCGAGGCGCTGATCGCGGCGGCCGGGCGGGTGCTGCCGGACGGCGCGGCCGTGGAGACGATCGTCAACACGCACGTCAACGGCGACCACACCTTCGGCAACGGCTGCTTCCCCGGCGCCGAGATCATCGCCACCCGGGCCGCCGCCGAACACGTCTGCCGCGAACCGTCGCCGGCGCAGATGCACTTCCTCACCCACGGCACACCGGCCGACGAGCCCCTCGGCTGGTACGCCCGCGAGCACTTCGGCCGCTACCGGTACGAGGACGTCGAGGCGGTCCCGCCCACCCGCACCTTCAGCGGCCGGCACGAGCTGCGCGTGGGCGGCGTCGACGCCGAGCTGATCGAGGTCGGCCCGGCGCACTCGGCCGGCGACCTGGTCGTCCACCTGCCCGCGCAGCGCACCGTCTGCGCCGGGGACGTCCTCTTCCACGGCGACCACCCGGTCCACTGGAACGGCCCCCTCGCCGGGGTCGCCGCCGCCTGCGAGACGATCCTCGGCCTGGACCCCGAGACCGTGGTCCCCGGACACGGCCCGGTCATGACCCCGCAGGACGTACGCGACCAACTCGCCTATCTGCGCGGGCTCGAGGAACTCGTCCACGCCCGTCACAGGGCCGGCCTCACCGCGGCCGAGGCCGCCGCCGACATCATCGCCACCGGCTACCACGACCACCTCGGCCTGCCGGAACGGATCGTGATCCTGACCGCCGTCGAGTACCGGCACCTCGACGGCGACACCGGCGAACCGGACCTCGTCCAGCTCGCCGCGCGGGCCGCGGACTGGGCCTACCGCCACCGGGGCCCGGGAGGCCCGGGAGCGTCCCGCCCCTTCGTGCCGAACCCGGCGGAGGGTACGGCGACGGCAGCGGCCGGGGACTGACGTTCCGGCCGGCGGTGCGCTCAGGGACGCCAGACGTAGCGCACGTCCGGCTCGCGTTCCTCGTTGCCGCTGCCGTCCGTGTACTCGACGGCGACGAAGCCGTGCCGTTCGTAGAACCGGTGGGCGGGCT
Source organism: Streptomyces sp. NPDC020996 (assembly GCF_040641355.1). Lineage (NCBI taxonomy): Bacteria > Bacillati > Actinomycetota > Actinomycetes > Kitasatosporales > Streptomycetaceae > Streptomyces > Streptomyces sp. NPDC020996. The sequence continues at coordinate 50,277 of NZ_JBFADM010000005.1, read as the reverse complement.
TGTTCACCTGGAAGGCCCACAGGCTGAGCCCGCCGGGACTGCGTTCCTTGGCGAGTGCGACGAACCGGTCCCCGAGACCCCGCCCGCGCCAGTCGGGGCGGAGGTAGAGCTGCGACAACTCGTCGTCGGCGAGCACCATCACACCGACGATCCCCGCTTCGGCGTCCGCCGCCACCCACGTCTCCCGCAGCGGCACGACCACCTCCCGGACGTGGTCGCGCACCTCGTCGTCGGAGCGCGGGCTGACGACCGTCGGCAGCGCGGCGCGGAAGGACCGCAGCCAGACGTCTGCGACGGCCGAGGCGTCGGCGGGCACGGCCCGGCGCAGAGTGACGGCGGACGATACGGAGGTCAAGAGCGGATCCCTTCGGCTGATGCCAGTTGCCAGTTGCCGGTAGCCGGTAGCCGGTGGCCAGTTGCCGGTTATAAGTGGTCAGTTGTCAGTTGTCAGTCGTCGAGGAGACGGTCGTCGGAGTGGGCGCCGTAGAACTCGCTCTGGCGCGCCATGAGGTCCCGCATGGAGGTGCCGCGCGGCACGCCGTACACCGTGCCGGGGAAGTCCAGCTCCTTCTGCACGGCCCACAGTTCGTCGTGCTGTCCGGGAGCGAAGAGCCGGGCCGTCGGCGCCCCGGCCGCGATCCATCCGATGGGGACGACGGTGCCGGGCGGCAGCACGGAGTTGACCTGGAGCACGCTGTTGATCCGCAACTCGCAGCCGGCGCCGGCCACCGCCCCCGGGAACACCGAGGCACCGGTGGCCACGAAGACCTCGTCCTCGATGGTCGCTCCGTTGACGTGTGCGTGCGGTCCGACGAGCACGGCATCGCCGATGACGGCGGGGTGCCCGGCCCGCCCGCGCACCAGGGCGTTCTCCATGACCACGACGTCCGAGCCGATGCGGACCTCCCCGTCCTCGGCGCTGAGCACGGCCCCGTGGAGCACTCTTGCCCGCTCACCGAGGACGACGGCGCCGCACAGGACGGCCGTCGGGGCGACGTACGCGGAGTCGGGGACGACAGGGCGCTGCCCACGGTGCTCGATCAACATACGGCTCTCCTGCGCTGCTCACGAGGGTTCGGACGGCGGACGTCCTGCCGATCGTCCGCCGTGCACGCCGGGCGCGCACCCGAATATCCGGCGGGGTGCCGGCGGGGCCCGCGGTCCGGCCACGACGGCCGACGGAAATCCATTCGACGTGCCGTACCCGCGGACGCTACCAATCCGACAGATCCGCGTAGCCGGGCGCCGCCCGAGCCGCGTTATCGCGCCGCTCCACCCAGCCGCGTCCCCGCGCCACCCCCGCCCTTCAGGAGCCGCACCCATGCCGTCCTCGCCGCCCTCCCTCGCCGACTCCGCGTTCCTCGACTCCACCGCCGACCGCCTCGCCGCCCTCCCCGCGGTCCGCGCCGTCGCCCTCGGCGGCTCCCGGGCCCAGGGCACACACCGCCCCGACAGCGACTGGGACCTGGCCGTCTACTACCGCGGCTCCTTCGACCCCGACGACCTCCGCGCCCTCGGCTGGGAGGGCGAGGTCTGCGACATCGGCGCCTGGGGCGGCGGAGTCTTCAACGGCGGCGCCTGGCTCACGATCGACGGGCGGCGCGTCGACGTGCACTACCGCGATCTCGACGTGGTGGAACACGAACTGACGCGGGCACGGGAAGGACGCTTCCGGGTGGAGCCGCTGCTGTTCCACCTCGCAGGCATTCCGACCTACCTCGTCGTCGCCGAACTCGCCGTCAACCAGGTGCTGCGCGGTGAACTGCCGCGCCCCGCGGTGTACCCGCCGGCGCTGCGCCGGACCGCCCCCGAACACTGGTACGGCATGGCCCGTGCGGCCCTGGACTACGCGAAGGCCGCTCACGTCCCCAGAGGAGCCGTCACTCAGGTCGCCGGCGCGGTCGCCCTGGCCGCGGCCCAGACGGCGCACGCGGTCCTCGCCGCGCGAGGGGAGTGGATCACCAACGAGAAGGGGCTGCTGGAACGGGCGGGCCTGCGCGAGGTCGACGCGCTCATGACCAACCTGACGCCGCGACAGGACGAACTCCTGCGGTCGGTGACCGAGGCCGAGGCGGTCCTGGACCGGGCCGTGACCGAATCCCGCAGGCCGTAGACCTGTAGGCCCGTAGGCCCGTAGGCCCGTAGGCCCGTAGGCCCGTAGGCCCGTAGGCCCGTAGACCCGTAGACCCGTAGACCCGTAGACCCGTAGAGCTGTAGGCCCGTAGAGCGGTAGAGCCGCAAAACCGTAGAACCGCAAAACCGTAGAACCGTAGAGCTGTAGAACCGCCCGTGGAGCCGCTGCCGCTGTGGGGAAAACGTCACATCACCGAAATGCCCGCGTTCCGTCTTTCCCGCGTATCCGATCTATCGTGGGCACCACACCTCTTCCGCCCGGCCACCGTCGCCCGAAGGCACACCCCGCCCTCGTCCGGACAGGAGCCCTGTGTCGCGCCCCGTCGCCGTTCCGCCCTGGCTCGCCCACGCCCTCCGTGCCCAGCGCGGCCCCGTCCCCTGGAACGCGGTCACACGGGGCGCCCTGTCCGCCGGGCCCCTCCTCGCCGGCGCCGTGCTCCTCGGCCGTACCTCGCTCGGCGTCGTCGCCGCCATCGCCGCCATGCTCGCCGGGATCAACGACCGGCCGGGCAGCCGCCGGGCGGCCGTGCACAGGATCGGGGGGCCGGCGCTCGCCGGGGCGGGCGGGCTGCTCGTCGGGACGTATGCCGGGAACCACGCCGGGGCCGTGGCGCTGACCTTCCTGCTCGCCGGTCTCGGGCTGCTGGCCGGCGGGGTGAGCGCCGTGGGTCCCGTCGCCTCCGGGGCCGGTACCCAACTGCTCGTCGCCTCCGCCGTCGGGGCCGGGATGCCGCTGCCCGACAGCGGACCGGCCAGGGCGCTGGCCTTCCTCGCCGGCGCCGGGTGGCTGCTCGGCCTGCGGCTGCTCCTGCCCACGCCCGGCTCGCTCGCGGGCGACTTCCGGTTCGACGGCGAGCGGGCCGCCGTGGCCGCCGTGTACGACGCCGTCGCCGACCTGCTCGACGCCGTCGGCGGTGACGACGCCCTCGTCCGGCGCGCCGCGCTCACCGCCGCCCTCGATCACGCGCAGGACGCGCTCTCCGGGCCCCGGCTGCGGCGGTACGCGTCCTCCTCCGCCGAGCGGCGGCTGCACGCGCAGTACGCCGCGGCGCTGCCGCTCGCCGAGGCGGCGACCGCGCTCGCGTGGGCCGGGGACGCCGTCGCCGGGCGGGCCTCCGAAGGGCCCCGGCGGCTCGCCGCCGCCGTACGCGGCAACGCCCCCACCGGGCCGCTGCCCGCGCCCCACCGGTCCGCGCCCGCCCTGCGCGCCCTCGACGACGCCCTGCTGCACGCCGCCGACGCCTTCGACCGGGGCCGGCCGAGCGACCTGCACACCCGGCGCCGCACCGCCGGGGAACTCCTGCGTGTGGCCTGCGGCGCCGGCGGCCGGGAGTACGGCCTGCGTGTCGCCCTGTGCTTCGGGGCCGGCGCCGCCGTCGCCCAGGCGCTGCACCACGCCCGCTGGCACGGGCAGCACCAGCACTGGTACTGGCTGCCCGCCACCGCCGTCTTCCTCGTCAAGCCCGATCTCGGGCCGCTCGTGTCGAGGGTGCTGTGCCGGGCGGCCGGGACCGTGCTGGGTGCCGTCGTCTTCGCCGGGTTCGCCGCCGTGCTGCCACGGCCGGAGGGGCTCATCGCGCTGGTCGCCGTCAGCGGGGCCCTCATTCCCGTCGCCACGCGTCACTTCGCCGCGCAGACCGCCGTCGTGACCGTCCTCGTCCTGGCCCTGGTGATGGTCGGCGGCGAGCCGCAGGCCTCCGTCAGCCGGATCGGGGAGACCCTGCTGGCGTGCGCGATCGTGCTCGTCGTCGGGCACCTGCCGATGCCGGGGCAGCGGGGCGGAGCGGTACGGGCCCGCCTGGCGGCGGCGAGCGCGGCCGCGCAGGCCTACCTCACCCAGGTGCTCGGCGAGTCCGCCGACCGCGCGGAGCGCTGGACGCTCCGCCGCGAGGCCTACCGCACGCTCGCCGAGGCCCGTGCCGCCATCGCCCTCGCCGCCGCCGAACTGCCCCCTCTCGCCCGGCACTCGGCGGGCGCGGACCAGGTCGTCGCCACCCTGGAACGGCTCGTGGACACGACCACCGCCTGCGCCGTCCACCTCGACGACTCGGGACGCCTCTCACCCCGTCATGCGCGGCAGCTCGCCGAACTGGTGGAGGAGTTCGGGCAGGGGCGCGGACCGGCGGGCCTGTCACTGCCCGAGCTGCCCGTCGCCGGCCTTCCAGGGCACGCCCGGTCCTAGTCAGGTCCTCGCGGGCGCCGTGCGTCACGGACCACCGAGGGTCACAGCGAGTGGGGAATCGGAACAGAAAGTGACAATGATCGTCGTAGAGTGATCAAGCCCTCACACTCCGCGCGGAACAAGTGTCAAGTACGTCTCAGTCCCGCAACCGGACGGGGCTTTCCGGCTGTCCAGGGCGTTAACTCCTACAAGCTACGACGCTTTACTGGAGGTGCAGGGTGGTGAACGGGCGAACAGTGCTCGAACGCTTTCCCGCGGGCGGGCCGCGAGGATCGTGGCCCGCGGAGGAGTTCGCACACGCGCGGCGTCAGGAAGGTCTGCCCGCCGAGGTTGTCATGGACCTCGCGACCGACACGTTCCTGGTGATCGTCCGCACCGGCGAGGCCGCCGACGCGACGGCCTGAGGGTCGGCCCGCCTCCGGGCGGGCACCCGGCCGCGAACTGCTCCGCCCGCACGCCGCTGCAGCTCCGCCTGGGTGCGGCCGCCTCGGACATGGCCACCTGGGAAGCGGTCACCTCGGGTGCGGCCACCCGTCGGCCGCGTCCTCGGTCTCACGGGTCAGTACAGCTAGGCGGTCACCGAACGGGACCACGTCGGGGTCGTGCCCGTCACCCGGCACAGCGCCAGGTACAGCGGGATCGGCGGGGTGTACGGCAGCGTGCCGTCCGGCTTGTGGATGAGGCCGGGTACCGCCGGGGCGTCCGGAACGACCGCCCCGGCGGCGTACTCGGCGGGCGCGGGCCACTCCAGCGCGTAGTCCGAATCGGAGGGCACGATCCACCACCAGTGCGTCTCGTCGGCGTAGACGCACCCCACCCGGGGCAGCCGGGGCAGCACCAGGGGGCCGAGGCGGGCGGGCACCGACACCGCGTCGCAGCCCAGCGGAGCCGTCATGCCCTCCGGCACGGGCAGCCGCCGGGGCGTCCCCGGCGAGTGCAGCCCGCGCCGCAGGCGGACCAGCGTGTCCAGGCTCAGCACCTGACCGCCGGACGCAGCCCTCACGCCCATGCGCCCCCCGTCCCGTACCGCGATTCCGTTTCGTCCTCGTCGCCCGGCCCGTCGGCCGGACCGGGCTTGGGCCGGGCTCCCCAGCCCAGGTCGTTGCACGGCCCGCAGTCGTGCCGGGGCTCGTCGGCCTTGCGCGGCAGTTCTGCCCAGACCAGCAACCCCGGGCCGTGCTCCTGGGCGCCCCAGGCGCGACAGAGCGAGTCGATGAGGAGCAGTCCCCTCCCGTGCTCCTCTTCGGGCCGCGCCCGCGCCGGATGGGGCTCACCAGGCGTGCAGCCCTGGTCGCGCACGGCTATGCGCACCAGGTCGTCGCCGTCGTGCAGCTCGCAGACTATGTGCCTGCTCGCGGTGTGCACGACGGCGTTGGTGACCAGCTCGGAGATCACCAGGGCCGCCGTGTCGCAGACGTCCTCGCACACCGACCAGCCGTTCAGCCAGGCCCTGGCCAGGCGTCTGGCCTGCGCGGGAGAGCCTGGATGTGCGGCCAGCTCGAAGCGGAACCGGCGCTCGGCGGCGGCCCGGTCAGGGGTCACCCCCGTGGTGGCGCCGAGACCGACCGGGCGGTCTGCGGCAGCGTCTGTTCCTAAGGGCGCGGACGGAATCACGCTTGCCACTATCTCCCCGGCGTGAACACTTGGCAAGTGTCACTCTGAAAAATGCAGAGTGCGGTGTGACGTTGTGGACGGTCATGGCACACTGCTCGCAACAGCACCTCGAACGGCGCCAGTTGGGATCAACGGGGATCCGCACAGATCTTCGAATGGGTCTTCGAATGGCGCCGTCGGGCTGTCAGGATTCATTCGTGGAGGTGGAGCGTGAGCGAGCCGCGGTCCGCGCCGACGGTCGGTCAGGTCGTCCTCGGTCGCCGTCTGCTGGACCTGCGGGAACGTGCCGGACTCAAGCGCGAGGAGGCCGCCCGTGTCCTGCGTGTCGCGCCGGCCACCGTCCGCCGCATGGAGATGGCCGAGGTCGGGCTCAAGATCCCGTACCTCCAGCTGCTGCTCAAGTCCTACGGCGTCGCCGACGAGGAGGCCGAAGCCTTCGTCCAGCTCGCCGAGGAGGCCAACAAGCCCGGCTGGTGGCAACGTTTCCACGACATCCTGCCCGGCTGGTTCTCGATGTACGTCAGCCTGGAGGGCGCGGCGAGCCTCATCCGCTCCTACGACCCGCACTTCGTCCCCGGCCTGCTGCAGACCGAGGACTACGCCCGCGCCGTCATGCGCTCGGGTGCCCTCGGCCAGACCCAGCCCGAGGACATCGAGCGCCACGTCGCGCTGCGCATACAACGCCAGGAACTGCTCACCCGTCAGGACGCGCCCCACTTCTGGGCGGTGTTCGATGAGACCGCACTGCGCCGCCCCGTCGGCGGCCCGGAGGTGATGCGTGCTCAGATCGACAAACTGCTCGAGGCCACGAAGCTGCCCAACGTGACCCTGCAGGTCGCGCCGTTTGCGAACGGGCCGCATCCCGGCACGTTCGGGCCCTTCGTGCTGTTCCGATTTGCCATGTCAGAACTGCCGGACATGGTCTACAGCGAGTACCTGACCGGCGCCGTCTACCTCGACGCGCGCGCCGAGGTGGCGACCCACCTCGAGGTCATGGACCGCATGGCGGCGCAGGCCGCTACGGCACATCGCACGAAGGAGATCCTCCGGGATATCCGCAAGGAGCTGTGAATGGAACGCATCAAGCCACGCAAACACGTCTATAACGGCATGCCCGCACGGGAGCTGGGCAGCGAGGGCTGGCACAAACCGTGGAGCGGCGGCAACGGCGGCAACTGCCTGGAGGCGATGAAGCTCGCCGACGGCCGGATCGCCGTCCGCCAGTCGACCGACCCGGACGGGCCCGCGTTGATCTACACCACCGACGAGATGACCGCCTTCATCGAGGGCGCCAAGGCGGGTGAGGCCGACTTCCTGCTGTCCTGAGCCATGTTTTCAGCCGATTGTGTTCATCGACCCCTCTCCCACCGGCACTGAGTTGATCATTAATCACGTCAATTGCGGCATAAATCAACGGAGTTCCTCATGACCGGGCACCAGCAGCCTTTCGTCCGGATCGACACGAGCAGACCCCATCCCGCGCGGATGTACGACTGGTATCTCGGTGGAAAGGACAACTACCCCGTCGACGAGGCCATGGGCCGCCAGATGTTCGCCCTCGACCCGCGCGTGCCGGTGATGGCGCGGGTCAACCGGGCGTTCATGCACCGGGCCACACGCTGGCTCGCCCGGAACGGGGTACGGCAGTTCCTGGACATCGGCACCGGCATCCCGACCGAGCCGAACCTCCACCAGATCGCCCAGGAGACCGCCCCCGACGCCCGCGTCGTCTACTGCGACAACGACCCGATCGTCCTCGCCCACGCCGCCGCCCTGCTGCGCGGCACGGACGAGGGCGTGACGGAGTACCTCCAGGCCGACGCACGCGATCCGGACGCCATCCTGGACGGCGCGCGGAAGATCCTCGACCTCACCCGGCCCGTCGCCCTCTCGCTCATCGCGCTGCTGCACTTCGTCCCCGACGAGGACGGCGCCTACGAGCTGGTCGGCCGGCTGCTGTCCGAACTGCCCTCCGGCAGCTACCTGGTCGTCAGTCACGCCACGGCCGACTTCACCCCCGAGGAGTCCAAGGCGGCCACCGAGAAGCTCAAGGCGGCCGGCGTCACCCTGGCGCTGCGCTCCCGCGAGGAGTTCACCCGTTTCTTCGACGGCCTCGAACTCGTCGAGCCCGGCGTCGAGGTGCCCCAGAACTGGCACCCCGAACTGGGCGACCCGGTCCCCGGCCAGGAGGACGGAGTGATCCCCGGGTACGGGGCGGTGGCCCGCAAGCCTTAGCCGCGGTAGTCAGCGGCCGGCCCGGGCCGCTGATCTCGGCAGCAGACCCTGGCCGCCGCTCTCGGCAGCGAGCCTTGGCCGGCCGGACGGCCACGCGGGCGGGAGCACCCCGCGGGGCCGTCGGGTGGCCGCCGCGCGGGCGTCACACGGCCATCGGCCGGTCGTACGGGGAGATCGGCGCCGGCAGCCGCGAACTGCCCGTGAGATACCGGTCGACGGCCGCCGCCACCGCCCGACCCTCCGCGATAGCCCAGACGATCAGCGACTGCCCGCGCGCCGCGTCCCCGGCCGCGAACACCCCCGGCCGGTTCGTCGCGAACCCGGCGTCCCGCGCGATCGTCCCGCGCGGCTCCGTCGCGAGCCCCAGCTGGTCGATGAGCCCGTCACCCCGGTCGGGCCCGGAGAAACCGAGGGCCAGCAGCACGAGATCGGCGGGAAGGGAACGCCCGGTGCCCGGCAGCGGGCGTCGCGTCGCGTCCACCTCGACCAGGTGCAGCGACCGGACGTGCCCGCCCGCGTCCCCGGTGAACCGGAGCGTGGACGCCGCGAACAGCCGCGCGTCCGCGTCCGCCGCGGGCGCCGTGCGAAGATCACGGGCCTCCTCGTGCGCGGGCGACAGCCGGTACACCTTCGGATACGTCGGCCACGGCTCGGTGTCTTCGTCGCGCTCGGTCCCCGGCTGGCCGTAGATGTCCAACTGCGTCACCGACGCGGCCCCCTCGCGCACCGCGGTCCCCAGACAGTCTGCCCCCGTGTCGCCGCCGCCGACGATGACGACGTGCTTTCCGGCGGCGGACATCGGGGAGACCTCCAGATCCCCCTCGCACACCCGGTTGGCCAGCGGCAGGTACTGCATCGCCTGGTGGACGCCGGCCAGCTCCCGTCCCGGCACGGGAAGTTCACGCCACGCCGTCGCCCCGGTGGCGATCACGACCGCGTCGTACCGAGCGCGCAGTTCCGCGGCCGCCACGTCCCGCCCGACCGCCGTGGACGTGCGGAATCCGGTCCCCTCGGCCCGCATCTGCTCGATGCGCCGGTCCACACGGTGCTTCTCCATCTTGAACGCCGGTATGCCGTACCGCATCAGCCCGCCGAGCCGGTCGTCCTTCTCGTACACCGCGACCGTGTGCCCCGCGCGGGTCAGCTGCTGCGCCGCGGCCAGCCCCGTGGGCCCCGACCCGATCACCGCGACCGTCCGCCCCGACAGCCGCTCCGGCGGGCTCGGCGGAGCGAGTCCGTCCGCCCAGGCCCGGTCGGCGATGGCGCACTCGACGTTCTTGATGGTGACCGCGGGCTGGTTGATCGCGAGCACGCATCCCGCCTCGCACGGTGCGGGACACAGCCGCCCGGTGAACTCGGGGAAGTTGTTGGTGGCGTGCAGCCGTTCGGCGGCCACGCGCCAGTCGTCGCGGCTGACCAGGTCGTTCCATTCGGGGATCAGGTTGCCGAGCGGGCAGGCGTCGTGGCAGAACGGCACCCCGCAGTCCATGCAGCGGTCGGCCTGCCGGTTGATGATGGGCAGCAGAGCACCGGGGACGTAGACCTCGTTCCAGTCCCGGACCCGCTCCGCGACGGGCCGGCGGGGCCAGTCCCGGCGAGGCGTGGTGAGGAAACCCTTGGGATCGGCCATGGCCGTCTTCCTTGCGTCCGCGTACGACAGGGCGTGCGTCATCGGGCGGCGCTCTCTGTGGCCACGATACGACCCCCGGCCGGGCGCGCAGAAGGCGTGACGGTACTTTCCGAGGCGCTCCTCCGTGTTCCTCACCGAGGCGCTCCTGCCGAGGCCGGGCGGGGCCGGACAAGGCTTCAGGCGAGCGCCAGCACGTACGCCACCGCCGTGCCGGCCGAGGCGATCATCCGCACGTGGTTCCACCTCGTCCACTCGCGCACGTACGACGGCCAGTACGCGGCCGCCTCCGGCGTCTCCGGGTCCAGCCCGAACAGTGTGTCGTTGCGCGGCACGTTCGCGACCATGGTCACCCCGAACGAGCCGAGCAGATACAGCGCGCTGCCCACCAGCAGCTCCACCGTCCCGTCGTCCGGCCACAGCACGAACGTCACCACGGCGATCACCGAGCACAGCACCGCCGATCCGAGGAACACGACCATGAACGCCGGTGTCACCGCCGTCACGTTGATCGCGTTCATCGCGGCGACGCCCTGCGCCGGCGGCAGCGCGGCGAGACCTCGCATCACGAAGGTCGAGAAGGCGCAGAAGACCCCGGCCACCAGAGCGGTCCCGAGCACCCCCAACACCGTCAGCAGGTAATACGGACCATCGATCATCAACGTCAACTCCCCTGTCCGGCCGGGGCCTCTCCCGGCGCGTCGCCTCACCACAAGTGCATTCCCACGCGGGACCCGCGACCATGGAAGGACCGGAGAAGACGGCCCGCGGTGTGACATGGCGGCCGCATGCGGCCGTTCCCCGTGCGGCCGGACAGTCCGCGGCCCGCCACCCGTTCCGCTCCGCGTCTGACGCATCATGGCCGGTGTGCGACTCGAAGCGATCACCTGGGACCGGCTCGGCGACCTCCTGGCCGAGCGCCTGCTCGATCTGGAACCGGCCGACGGCAGCCCCTGGCCGCGCATCGCCTTCGACGGCGCCCCCGCGGCCCGCCCGGGAGACCTCGCCGAGCGCGTCGCCGAGGCGCTGCGCACGCTCGGCCGCCCCTCGCTGGTCGTCGGCACGGAGGGCTTCCTGCGTCCGGCCTCGCTCCGCCTCGAACACGGCCGGCAGGACGTGGACGCCTACTACGACGGCTGGTTCGACACCGGCGCCCTGTGGCGTGAGGTGTTCGGCCCCCTGGAACCCGGCGGCGACGGGCGTGTCCTGCCCGATCTGCGGGACCCGGCCACCGACCGTGCCACCCGCAGCCCGTACGTCCGACTCCGGCCCGGCTCTTGCCTGTTGCTGCATGGTCCGCTCCTGCTGCGTCACTGGTTCCCCTTCGACCTGACCGTGCACCTGCGCCTCTCGCCCGGCGCCCTGCGCCGCCGCACCCCCGAGACCGACCACTGGACGCTTCCCGCCTACGAGCGCTACGAGGCCGAGACCGACCCGGCCGGCACCGCCGATGTGCTGGTACGCGCCGACGACCCACGCCACCCGGCCTGGAGCGGGTGACGTCCGGCCCCGGTCCCCGCCCGGCTCCGGTCCCCGCCCGGCTCCGGATGCGCCCGTTCCGTTCCGCGGCGAGAATGAATGTCGCCGGGACAAGCGGTGCGTCCCGTGCCGCGCCGGCCGTCCGGTACCAGGAGGTACTCCATGACCACCGCCGGAGACATCATGCACCGGGGAGCCCAGTGGATCCCCGCACACGAGACGCTGGACCGGGCGGCCCAGCTCATGCGCGAGCTGAACGTCGGCGCCCTGCCCATCAGCGACGAGAACGAACGGCTCTGCGGCATCCTCACCGACCGTGACATCGTCGTCGGCTGCGTGGCCATGGGGCACGACCCGGCCAGGACCACCGCCGGCGAGATGGCCCACGGCACTCCGCGCTGGATCGACGCGAGGGCCGACATCTCCGACGTCCTGCGTGAGATGAAGGACCACCAGATCCGCAGGCTTCCCGTCATCGAGAACAAGCGGCTGGTCGGCATGATCAGCGAAGCGGACCTCGCCAGGCACCTGCCGGAGAACCAGATCGCCGACTGGGCCGAGAGCGTCTACGCCCGGAGCGGGGCGCGCTGACCCCGCCGGATCACAGCCAGCCGTTGCGCCGGAAACCGCGGTACAGCACCAGGCACGCGACGGATATCACCGCTATGACCAGCGGATATCCGAACCTCCAGTGCAACTCCGGCATGTGGTCGAAGTTCATGCCGTAGAGCCCGCAGACCATCGTCGGCACGGCGATCACCGCGGCCCATGCCGTGATCTTGCGCATGTCCTCGTTCTGCGCGACCGTGACCTGGGCCAGATGCGCCTGCAGGATCGAGTTCAGCAGCTCGTCGAAGGAGGCGATCTGTTCCTTGGCCCGTATGAGATGGTCGAGGACGTCCCGGAAGTAGGCCTGGATCTCCGGGTCCACCACCCGTATCGGCCGGGTCGCGAGGTCCTCGATCGGCCGCCCGAGCGGAACCACGGCCCGCTTCAGCTCCAGCAGTTCCCGCTTCAACTGGTAGATGCGTCCGGGATCGGCCCGTGCGCCGTTCTCCGCGAACACGTCCGTCTCGACCTGGTCGATGTCCTCGTGGACCGCGGCGGTGACGCTCAGGTAGTCGTCGACCACGTGGTCCGCGACCGCGTGCAGCACCGCCGCCGGCCCCTTGGCGAGCTTCTCGGGGTCGGCCTCCAGTTCCTCGCGCAGCGGGCCCAGCGAGCCGTGGCGTCCGTGCCGCACCGTGATCACGAAGTCCTCGCCGACGAACAGCATGATCTCGCCGGTGTCCACCACCTCGCTCGTCGCCGTCAGTTCCTCGTGCTCGACGTAGCAGACCGTCTTCAGCACCGCGAACAGCGTCTCACCGTAGCGCTCCAGCTTCGGGCGCTGATGGGCCTCGACCGCGTCCTCCACGGCCAGGGGGTGCAGGTCGAACAGCTCGGCGATGCCCGCGAACTCCTGGTCCGTCGGCTCGTGCAGGCCCAGCCACACGAAGCCGTGACGGCTTCTGCGTACCCGCTCCACCGCCTCGACGACGTCCTCGCCCCCGGAGGTCCGGGTGCCGTCCCGGTACGTCACGCAGTTCACCACCGAGGACCCCAGTGGGGACCGGGCCGGGTGGCTCAGGTCGACGCGGGGGCGCCGCCGGGCGAGCCGTGCCACCTTGCGGAGGCCGCCGACCTTGCTGAGACGCGTGACCTTCCGCAGGTTCCCCGCCATCGACATCTCGATCTCCTCGCGTGCAACTCCTCGGGCTTGACGCTCTGTTCGTGCGGTGCGTCGTGGCCGTGCTCCGGTGACGCGTCGCGTTCCTGCCCCGTGGCGCGCCAGTCTGCCAGTTTCCGGCGAACCGTGGGTGAGCCTGTGGGAACTCGGCGTTCCGCTTTGTTCCCTCCTGTGGACGAAGGGGGCCGGGTGGCACGGACGCCGGTCGTCCGCGCTCGACGCGGTGTCGCACCGCCCGGCGGGACATCGCCTCACCCCGGCGGGACATCGCCCCGACGGCGCATCGCCTCGCACCGGTGGGGCCGTGCCTCGCACCGGCAAGGCCGTGCCTCGCGCCGAGGGGGCAGCGCCTCGACCTGCCGGACAAGCGGGACAACTGGGATGATCGCACCATGATGCGATCCGACGGATACCTCCTCGACAACCGGCAGTCCGAGGCGGGCGAGCGCTTCGACGCCTTCGCTTCCCTCTTCGATCCCACGACCTTCCGGCACCTCGCCGAGTGCGGTGTCGGACCCGGATGGCGCTGCTGGGAGGTCGGGGCCGGCGGCACGTCCGTGGTTTCCTGGCTGGCGAAGAAGGTCGGGCCGACCGGCAAGGTCGTCGCCACCGACATCGACACCTCGCGCGTTGCCTCCGCCGCCCGGCCCCCGGTGGACGTCCGGGTCCACGACGTCGGTGCCGAGGAGCCGCCGGGGGAGGGGTTCGACCTGGTGCACGCCAGACTCGTCCTCGTCCATGTCCCCGACCGCGAACGGGCACTGCGTTCGATGGTCAGGGCCCTGCGCCCCGGCGGCCGCCTCCTCGTCGAGGACGCCGACCCCACCCTCCAGCCACTGCTCTGCCCCGACGAGCACGGTCCCGAACAGCACCTCGCCAACCGGCTGCGGCACGGATTCCGCCGGCTGCTGGCCGACAGCGGAGCCGACCTCTCCTACGGCCGCAAGCTGCCGCGACTGCTGCGCGAGGCCGGTCTGCGACAGGTCGAGGCCGACGCGTACTTCCCGGTGTCCTCGCCCGCCTGCGCCGCCCTGGAATCGGCCACGATCCGGCAGGTCCGCGACCGCCTCGTCGCCGCGGGCCTCGCCACGGACGAGGACATCGACCGCCATCTGGCGAACGTCGCGTCCGGAGCCATGGACCTGGCGACCGCCCCGATGATCTCGGCGTGGGGACGCAAGCCATAGCCGGGCCGGGGCGTCGCCGGTTCATTTCCCGGGTCTCCGGTCTCTTCCCGGGTCTCCGGTCTCCTCCCGGGTCTCCGGTCTCCTCCCGGGTCTCCGGTCTCCGGCCTTCCGTCTGCGGGCCCGCGCCCCGCGCTCACTCCCCGGCCGTCGGCCTCCCGCCCACCCGTTCCACGGCGCGCGCCCCCGCCCGGCAGCCCTCCCGCGCCGCGTGCTCCGGGTCGGCGCCCGTGAGCAGGGCCGCGAGGAACGCGCCGGTGAAGGCGTCACCGGCTCCCGTCGTGTCCCTGGGCGTCGCCGGGACGGCCGGCACCCGGGCGCGCAGTTCGCCGGACCGGGCTACCAGCGCGCCGTCCGCGCCCTGCTTGGCGACCACGAGCGGGACGTGCCGACTCAGCTTCACCGCAGCGTCCTCCGGATCGGGCAGCCCGGTGAGCAGGCAGGCCTCGTCCCGGCTCGGCAGCAGGACGTCCACCCCCTCGACGAGCCGCAGGAAACGGTCGACGCCCAACCGGGTGAGAAAGCCCGCCGACGCCGGGTCCAGGCTCACCGGCACACCACGCGCGCGTGCCGACCGCAGGGCCGCCGCCACCAGGGCCCGGCTCGGTTCGGAGAACAGCAGGTAGCCCGACAGGTGCAGTCGCGCGACCCCGTCGAGCAGCGCGTCGGACCAGTCACCGGGATCGAGCCGCAACGAGGCGCCGCTGTCGGTGAGGAAGGTCCGCTCGGCCGCGTCACCGGTGTCCACCAGACAGATCACCGTCCCCGTCGGTGCCCGAGGGTCGACGACGAGGCGGGGGCGCACCCCGCAGGCGACCAGTTCACGCTCGTGCCACGCGGCCGACTCCGCACCCACCCGGCCCAGCAGCCGTACCTCCGGGCAGTCCCAATGCGCCGCCCAGCAGGCCACGTTGGCGCCCGCGCCACCCGGCACCGTCCGGATCGCCGCGGCCGTGTCCGTTCCCGGCGCGAGCGGCCCCCGATGCCGGGCGACGACGTCCGTGATCACATCCCCGACCACCAGCAGCGCACCGGATCCCGGGCCCTGGACGCCGGCCGCGCCGCCATCGCCGCCGGCCTCCGAACCGCCCGGCTCCGCCGTCACGCTCCGGCCCAGGCCGCCGCGATCCGCGATGCCAGCCGTACGTTGCCGCGCACCGCCGCCAGATTGGCGCTCAGCGAGGCGCCGTCGGTGTGCCGCACCAGGTAGTCCAGCAGGAACGGCGTGACCGCCTGACCGGTGACGCCCTCGGCCTCGCACGCGTGCAGCGCGTCGGCGAGCACGCGCGCGTGCAGCCCCGGGTCCAGCTGCTCCGCCTCCGGCACGGGGTTGGCGACGATCAGCGCCGACTCGGGCCCGCCGAGCGCGTCCTGCGCCCTCATCACGTCGGCGACCTGATCGGGCGACTCCAGCGTCCAGTCCACCGGATGGCCCGAGTCCGACAGGTAGAAGCCGGGGAAGCGGCCCGTGCCGTATCCCGCCACGGCGACGCCCAGCGTCTCCAGCCGCTGCAGGGTCGCCGGCACGTCCAGGATCGACTTCACGCCCGCGCACACCACCGTGATCCGGGTGCGCGCCAGCAACCCCAGGTCGGCCGACTCGTCCTGCGTCACCGTCCACTCCCGGTGCACCCCGCCGAGCCCGCCCGTCGCGAACACCCGCACACCCGCCAAGGCCGCGAGCAGCGCGGTCGCCGACACCGTGGTCGCCCCGCTCGCACCGGAGGCCACCGCGAGCGGAAGGTCACGGTGGCCCAGCTTGCGGATGCCGTCCTCGTTCGCGACCCGCTCCAACTGATCCTTGTCGAGGCCGACATGGGGCCGTCCGTCCAGCACCGCGATCGTCGCCGGCACGGCACCCTCGCTCCGTACGACCTCCTCCAGCTCCCGTGCCACCTGAAGGTTGCGCGGGCGCGGCAGGCCGTGCGCGATGATCGTGGATTCCAGGGCCACCACGGGTCGACGCGCGTCGACCGCCTCCCGCACTTCTTCCGACACCACCAGCACCACGTGCCCGCCTCCTGTCAGTCGGTCCTCCCTCATCTCTGGCGGGCGGCACCCCCTGCCAAACCCTTGCGGCCCGTCACCGAGGGCCCCAGCCTGGGATGCATGACGGACAACACGGCACGTCTGGACCACGTCGTCCTGTGGGTGCGCGACCCGGTCGCCTCGGCCGGTTTCTACGACAAGGCGGTCGGACTCGAGCCCCTCAGGGTCACCGAGTTCGCCGCCGGTACGACGTCCTTTCCCTCCGTACGGCTCAACGACGAGACCATCTTCGACCTCGCACCGCTCACCATGGCGGAGGAGATGAACATGGTCCCCGGGGCCGCCGACAGCGCCGGTCACCCGGTCAACCACGTCTGCGTGTCCCTCCCCGGCCCCGACTTCGAGGCGCTCCGTACCCGCCTGGAGGAAAACGGCGTCCCCATGTCCGACATCTCGCACGGCGCCTACGGCGCCCGCGGGAGGGCCAGGCGCAGCTTCTACTTCCGCGACCCGGACGGCAACGTCTTCGAGGCCCGGCACTACGACTAGAGGGCCTGTCCGGCGGCCGCGTGTGCGCGGCCCCCGTCCGGCTCGGTCCGCTGGACGGCGCAGGTACCGTCGCCAGGCCTCCCGTCAGAACAGCGGCTCGGGGAGCACCCCTTCCAGCGCGAGCAGCTTCCGCTTGGCCTCCAGGCCGCCGCCGAAGCCGCCGATGCCTCCGTCGCTCTCGACGACCCGGTGGCAGGGCACCACGACCGGCAGCGGATTGGACCCCATCGCCGCCCCCACCGCCTGGCTCGCGCCGGGCTGGCCGACCCGCCGGGCCAGATCCCCGTAGCCGACGACCTGGCCGAACGGCACGCCGGTCGCCAGCTCACGCAGCACCTGCCGGTTGAAGCCGGAGACCAGCGACCAGTCCAGCGGCAGCTCGAAAGCGCGCCGCTCGCCCGCGAAGTACGCCTCGACCTGCCGTATCGCCTCGGCCAGCAGCGGCGAGCCGGGAGCCTCGACGGGCTCGCCGCCCAACCGGGACGCGAGCCGGCCCAGCGCCCTGTCCCGCACCGCGTCCGTGGCGTGGAACACGACGTTGACCAGGCCCTCGGGGGTCGCGGCCAGCAGCAGCGGACCGATCCCGGTGTCGACGACGGCCCATACGATCCGCTGCTCGTACTGCTGCCCATGGCTGTCCATGCGTCCCACCGTACGGCCCGCCACTGACAACGCCGTGCGAGCAGCGTCCGGGCGGCTTCCCGCGGAGGCATCAAGGGGCTTGGAGCGCGGCCCGCACCAGATCGGGCTTGTCGGTGATGACGCCGTCGACGCCGTACCCGGCGGCCCGGCGGGCGGTGTTCACGTCGTCGACGGTCCAGGTGAACACGGACAGCGGGCTGCCGTGCGGTCCGGCGAGCGCGTGGACGGCGGAGACGTAGCCCGCCGAGATCGAGGCGTACGAGGGATTGATCCCGTCGGTGAAGGCCGCGTACACGGGCAGGTCGGACACGGCGGGCTTGCCGAGGAGGGCGGTCCGGACGCCCGGTTTCAGGTCGTGGACGATCCGCAGACTGCCGGCGCTGAAGCTCTGCACCACCAGCCGGCCGGCCAGGTGCCGGTGGTCGAGCCAGCCCTCGTTGCCGAGGACCTTCAGCGTCTGGCGCTCGATGCCGGGGTACAGCTCGGGGCTCTTGATCTCCAGAAGCAGGTTCTGCCGGTGCAGTCCGACACGGCGCAGGTACTGCTCCAACGTCGGCACGCGCGTGCCCGCGTACGCGGGACCGAACCAGCTCCCCGCGTCCAGCCGAGCGATCTCGGCCGCGGTGAAGTCCTTCACCTTCCAGGGCGCCCGCCCGGGAAAGACCTGCTCGGCGTCGGTCGTGCGCCGCAGGCTGTCGTCGTGGATCACGACGAGTTCCCCGTCCTTGGTGCGCTGGACGTCGTTCTCGACCCAGGAAACGCCCAGCAGGGCCGCCGCGTCGACGGCGGGCAGCGTGTTCTCGGGCGCGTAGGCGGAGGCGCCCCGGTGGGCGACGACCAGGGGCGCCGCGCCGACGTCGCCGGCCCGGGCGTCGGACGTGGGAAACAGGAGGGCGACGGCCCCCAGGAGCGCGGTGGTC
The DNA here is from genome assembly GCF_040641355.1 of Streptomyces sp. NPDC020996. Lineage (NCBI taxonomy): Bacteria > Bacillati > Actinomycetota > Actinomycetes > Kitasatosporales > Streptomycetaceae > Streptomyces > Streptomyces sp. NPDC020996. The sequence goes on along the minus strand of NZ_JBFADM010000005.1, from coordinate 31,994 downwards.
AGGGCGGCTACGGCGCGCACGTGCATGCGTACTCCTCGCGTCGAGCGGTCGGCGGGATCACGGACAGCTCAACTGTGACAGCATCGCGTAACCGGCGACGGGGCGCAGAACGGCCACACGGCGAAGGGAACCGCCCAACTCCGCTCACCGGTGGCGCACAACTGGGTCAGGCGCGTGTTTCTTTGCCGGAAAATCGTTCGACCATTCAGGTGGGGGTCATACTCTCTGCGTCAGCCCTGCACCGCTCGGGCGGTACTGGGAGGGGGGCGCTTTCCACGGATTCCGGACGCAATAAGGGCGGAAGGGCAGCCGCGCATGCAGGGCACGGTCGACGGATTCAGCTACGGGCTCGTCACACCACTGGTGGGCTATCTCATGGCCTGCCTGGGCGGTGCGCTCGGCCTGCGCTGCACGACCCGGTCCATGCTCGTGGCGCGCTCCTGGCGCGCCGGCTGGCTCGCCCTCGGCTCCGCCGCGATCGGCTCCGGCATCTGGACGATGCACTTCGTCGCGATGATGGGGTTCACGGTGAAAGGGGCGCCCATCCACTACGACAGACCCCTGACCTACGCCAGTCTGGGCGTCGCCGTCCTCATGGTGGGCATCGGGATCTTCATCGTCGGCTACCGGGGCGCGAAGGGCGCGGCCCTGTTCACCGGGGGCACCGTCACCGGCCTCGGCATCGCCTCGATGCACTACCTTGGCATGGCCGGCATGCAGCTGAACGGCAAGTTCGAGTACAACACCCTCACGGTCGCCGTCTCCGTCGTCATAGCGATGGCCGCCGCCACCGCCGCCCTGTGGGCCGCCGCACAGGTCAGGGGGTTCCTGTGGAGCGTCGGCGCGAGTCTCGTCATGGGGCTGGCCGTCAGCGGCATGCACTACACCGGCATGGCGGCCCTCAGCGTCCACCTCCACGGCCCCGCCGACTCCTCCACGGGCGACTCGCCGGCCGGACTGCTCGCGCCCATGCTGATCGGCCCGCTCGTCTTTTTGCTGCTCGCCGCCGTGATCGTGGTGTTCGACCCACTGATGGTCATGGGCAAACCGGCCTGGTCCCCGGCCGAGCGCAAGCCGGGCGTCCCGGCCCGTCCGGCCGCACAGCACCCGGCCCGCCGTCCGCCGCACCGCCCCGGCCGGCGGCAGCCGGGCCGCCGCGGCTCCCGAACTCCGCAAAGCCGCTGATCCCGCCGCATTGTCAGTGGCGGGTCGTACGGTGGACAGCATGCGGCCCGTTTCCCAGATCGAACGCACGGTGGCGCCCTTCGAGGTCGTCAGCCCCTACCAGCCGAGCGGCGACCAGCCGCAGGCCATCGCCGAGCTCGCCCGGCGCATCGAAGCGGGCGAGAGGAACGTCGTCCTGCTCGGCGCTACCGGCACCGGCAAGTCCGCGACCACCGCGTGGATGATAGAGAAGCTCCAGCGCCCCACCCTGGTGATGGCGCCGAACAAGACGCTGGCCGCCCAGCTGGCGAACGAGTTCCGCGAGCTCCTGCCCAACAACGCCGTCGAGTACTTCGTCTCGTACTACGACTACTACCAGCCCGAGGCCTACGTCCCGCAGTCGGACACCTACATCGAGAAGGACTCCTCGATCAACGAGGAGGTCGAGCGCCTGCGCCACTCCGCGACCAACTCGTTGCTCACCCGCCGCGACGTCGTCGTGGTCGCCTCGGTGTCCTGCATCTACGGCCTCGGCACGCCGCAGGAGTACGTCGACCGCATGGTCCCGCTCAGGGTCGGCGACGAGATCGACCGTGACCAGCTGCTGCGCCGCTTCGTGGACATCCAGTACACGCGCAACGACATGGCGTTCACCCGTGGCACCTTCCGGGTGCGCGGCGACACCATCGAGATCTTCCCGGTCTACGAGGAGCTCGCCGTCCGCATCGAGATGTTCGGCGACGAGATCGAGGCACTCTCCACCCTCCACCCCATCACCGGCGAGATCATCAGCGACGACCGGCAGCTGTACGTCTTCCCGGCCTCCCACTACGTCGCGGGCCCCGAGCGCATGGAGCGGGCCGTCAACGACATCGAGAAGGAGCTGGGGGAGCGGCTGGCCGACCTGGAGAAGCAGGGCAAGCTCCTGGAGGCCCAGCGGCTGCGGATGCGGACGACCTACGACCTCGAGATGCTCCGCCAGATCGGCACCTGCTCCGGCGTGGAGAACTACTCGATGCACTTCGACGGCCGCTCGCCCGGGTCCCCGCCCAACACCCTGCTGGACTACTTCCCGGACGACTTCCTGCTGGTCATCGACGAGTCGCACAACACGGTCCCGCAGATCGGCGCCATGTACGAAGGCGACGCATCCCGCAAGCGCACCCTCGTCGACCACGGCTTCCGCCTGCCGTCCGCCCTCGACAACCGCCCCCTGAAGTGGGAGGAGTTCCAGGAGCGGGTCGGGCAGACCGTCTACCTGTCGGCCACGCCCGGCACCTACGAGCTCTCCCGCGCGGACGGCGTCGTCGAGCAGATCATCCGTCCCACCGGCCTCGTCGACCCGGAAGTCGTCGTCAAGCCCACCGAGGGCCAGATCGACGACCTGGTGCACGAGATCCGTACGCGGGCCGAGAAGGACGAGCGCGTCCTGGTCACCACGCTCACCAAGAAGATGGCCGAGGACCTCACGGACTACTTCCTCGAACTCGGCATCCAGGTGCGCTACCTGCACAGCGACGTCGACACGCTGCGCCGCGTGGAACTGCTGCGCGAACTGCGCTCCGGCGAGTTCGACGTCCTGGTCGGCATCAACCTCCTGCGCGAGGGCCTCGACCTGCCCGAGGTCTCCCTGGTGGCGATCCTCGACGCCGACAAGGAGGGGTTCCTGCGCTCCGGTACCTCCCTCATCCAGACCATCGGCCGCGCCGCGCGCAATGTCTCCGGCCAGGTCCACATGTACGCCGACAAGATCACACCGGCGATGGAGCGGGCCATCGAGGAGACCAACCGCCGGCGCGAGAAGCAGATCGCGTACAACAAGGAGCGGGGCATCGACCCCCAGCCGCTCCGCAAGAAGATCAACGACATCGTGGCGCAGATCGCCCGCGAGGACGTCGACACCGAGCAGCTGCTCGGCTCGGGGTACCGCAAGACCAAGGACGGCAAGGGCGCCAAGGCCCCCGTGCCCTCCCTCGGCAAGGCGGCCGGCACCGGCGCGGCCGGCGCCAAGGCGGTCAAGGGCAAGGCCAGGCAGACGGTGCCGACCGACCGTCCCGCGGCCGATCTCGCCGAACAGATCGAGGAGCTGACGGAGCGTATGCGCGCCGCCGCCGCGGACCTTCAGTTCGAGATCGCCGCCCGGCTGCGCGACGAAGTCTCCGAGATGAAGAAGGAACTGCGTCAGATGAAGGAGGCGGGACTGGCCTGACCGTCCGTCGGCACGCGTCTTCCGGGCCCCGTCCGCACGCGCTGTGTTGCAAGACCGACACAAAGTACGGGCCGGGGTACGGCACTGTCAGTGGCCCTGCGTAGGGTGCTCATCAACCGCGGATTCCGCGGCAACAGGGGAAAGTACGAGAGGGGAATCAGCGCGTGACCGTCAACATGACCAAGGGTCAGGCCATCAGTCTGCAGAAGAACGACGGAGGCAGCCTGTCCGCGGTCCGTATGGGTCTCGGCTGGCAGGCGGCTCCCCGGCGCGGCCTGTTCGGTTCGCGCACCCGGGAGATCGACCTGGACGCCTCCGCCGTCCTGTTCGCGGACAAGCAGCCGGTCGACGTCGTCTTCTTCCGCCACCTGGTGAGCGACGACGGCTCCGTCCGTCACACCGGCGACAACCTCGTCGGCGGCGCCGGCCAGGGCGGCGACGACGAGTCCATCCTCGTCGACCTGCAGCGCGTCCCGGTCCACATCGACCAGATCGTCTTCACCGTGAACTCCTTCACGGGGCAGACCTTCCAGGAGGTGCAGAACGCGTTCTGCCGCCTGGTCGACGAGACCAACGGCCAGGAGCTCGCCCGCTACACGCTCGCGGGCGGCGGCGCCTACACCGCCCAGGTCATGGCGAAGGTGCACCGCGCGGGCGCGGGCTGGACCATGACGGCCCTCGGCAACCCGGCCAACGGCCGCACGTTCCAGGACCTGATGCCGGCGATCCTGCCGCTTCTCTAGCGGGACCGGCGAGCGGCACACGACACGACACACCAGCGACACAGGGGGACGAAGGCGATGACGGCCGAGCTGGTGCGGGGGCAGAACCACCCGCTTACCCGGGTCCGTCTCGAGGTCCGGGTCTCGGCCGGCAAGCCGATCGTGGCGGCGGCCACGCTCAGCGACGAGAACGGCAAGATCCGCGGCGTCGAATGGGTGGCCCATCCGGGCGCACCCACCCTGCCCGGTCTGGAGGTCTCCCGGCAGGCGGCCGCCGACCACCGTCTCGCGGTCGACCTGGACGCCATGCCGGAGGCCGTGCATCGCGTCAGTGTGCTGCTCGCCCTGCCCATGGGAGTCGGCGGCCCGGTCCGGTTCGGCGCCGTCGCCGCCCCCTTCGTCGCGGTCACCGGCCTCGACGGCACCGAGGTCGCCAGCTATACGATCACCGGCCTGGAGGCCGAGTCGGCGGTCGTCGCCCTGGAGCTCTACCGCAGGCAGGGCGCCTGGAAGGTGCGCGCCGTCGGCCAGGGGTACGCCGACGGCCTCGCCGAGCTCTTCACCGACCAGGGTCTGACCGAGGCCCAGCAGCTGGCGACCGGCATCAACGAGGCGGTGGCCCAGGGCCTGGCCCGCTCTGTGCAGGCGCCGCAGGCGCGTACCGCGGACGGCGGCCGCAGCCGACAGGCGACCGCACCGGCGCACGGTCCCGACCACGGCCCCGCGGCCCGGACAACCCCGGGTCACGCGGCCCCCGACGCCGCGTCCCCGTACGCGGCGCAGGGTGCGCAGTCCGGCCCTTCGGCGGGTCCGGCGGATCCCTCCGCCGGACCCCAGCCGTCCGCGCCCACCGCAGGCGGCCCGATCGACTACAGCCACCCGGCCCGGCACACCGGCGCCCCGCCGCCGCCCCCGCCGACCGCACCCCCGGCCCAGCCGGGCTGGCCCGCGCGGCCCGTGGCGGGCGACGCGACCGGCTGGTCCATGGACGAGCGGCTCTACAACCAGGTCTGGGGCATGTTCGAGGACCTGGCCCGCTCCACGGCGGCCTACCGCAGCGCGGTCGACTTCGCCGACTCCCGCATGGAGAAGGAACTCGACCAGGTCCTGTCCGACCCCCGCAGCAGGATCGGCGGGCAGGGCGACGCCGCGCGGGAGGCGGCCCGCACGAAGCACACCCAGCTCGTCGACCAGGCCCGGCAGGCCCTCGACCGGGACCTCGCCCAGCTCGGCGCCGAGGCCGACGTCGTGGAGCCGGCGCTGCCGCCGGCGTACGCGCGCTGGGACAACCCCGTCTGGCACGCCTACCGGGTGCCGATGGAGATCCCGATGGCCGTGCGCCTGGGCGACCTCTACCTGCCCGAGAGCGACCCGCTGCGCATCCCGATGCTGGTCCGCCTGCCGCTCGAACGCGGACTGTGGATCGACAGCGGGCGGGTCGGAATGCTCGACGAAACCTTCGCCGACGCCCACGACCTGCGGCGCCTCGGGATGGAGACCGCGGTGGCGCTCGCCGCGCGGCTGCTCGCCGTCTACCCGGCGGGCGAGTTCACCGTGCACGTCATCGACCCGGCGGGGTCGGCGGCACAGCAGCTCGTACCGCTGGTGCAGAACGGCGTGCTCGCGGGCCCGCCCGCCCTGGGCGCCGCAGGGGTCTCGGACGTCCTGGCGCGGCTCACACAGCGCGTCGACCTGGTGCAGATGGCCATGCGCGGCGGCGCGGCCGACTCGCTGCCGCACGACCTGGACACGGCCGAGCAACTGCTGATCGTCAACGACTTCCCGCACGGCTTCGACGACCGGGCCGTGAACCAGCTGCGCTACCTGGCGGACGAGGGACCGGCCGTCGGCGTCCATCTGATGATGATCGCCGACCGCGAGGAGGCCGCCGGATACGGCCCCTTGCTCGACCCGCTGTGGCGTTCGCTGCTGCGACTCACCCCGGTGCCCGACGACCACCTCGCCGACCCGTGGGTGGGCCACGCCTGGACCTACGAGCCGACCCTCGTTCCGCCCCACAGCCAGGTGCTGAACCAGGTTCTCACGCAGGTCGCGCAGGCCCGCCGTGAGTGGAAGCGCTGACCGTCGAAGTGAGTGTCAAGCACGAGTAAAGCCCCCTGAGCTGCGTCTTTGGAATTTCCTTTACCGATCTCTTTACCTTTCCTTGGTGATTGGGGTACTGTCTTCCGTACGGAGGGGAGTACTCCCTGCCTGCTGCGGCGTTCCCGTCAATACGGATCCGGCCAGATCCCGGGGCGTCGGCCCAGAGTCGTGTCACTGGGTGGAAGAGACCTCCGGCAGCGACGACGCTGACATTTGCCGTTACGTACTGCCGGAGGCGCAGTGGATGTTTCGACGACCCTGTGGGTCCTGACCATCGTGGGCCTCGCCGCCCTGATCGCGGTCGACTTCTTCATCGGCCGCAAACCGCACGACGTGTCCCTCAAGGAAGCCGGGATCTGGACGGCCGTCTGGATCACTCTCGCCGTGCTCTTCGGCCTCGGCCTGCTCGTCTTCGGCGGCGGCCGGCCCGCCGGCGAGTTCTTCGCGGGCTTCATCACCGAGAAGTCGCTGAGCGTCGACAACCTCTTCGTCTTCGTCCTGATCATGACGAAGTTCGCCGTGCCCTCGCAGTACCAGCAGCGGGTGCTGTTCATCGGCGTGCTCATAGCCCTGGCCCTGCGGGCGGTCTTCATCGCCGCGGGAGCCGCGATCATCGCCAGCTTCTCGTGGGTGTTCTACCTCTTCGGCGCCTTCCTGATCTGGACCGCATGGAAGCTGGTCCAGGAGGCCCGGGCCGAGGAGGAGAACGAGGAGTACGAGGAGAACAAGCTGCTCAAGGCAGTCGAGCGCCGATTCGGCGTCGCCGACCGCTACCACGGCACCAAGCTGTGGATCCGGCAGAACGGCAAGCGGGTCATGACCCCGATGCTGGTCGTGATGCTGGCGATCGGCACCACCGACATCCTGTTCGCGCTCGACTCCATCCCCGCGATCTTCGGCCTGACCCAGGACCCGTACATCGTGTTCACCGCCAACGCCTTCGCGCTGATGGGTCTGCGGCAGCTGTACTTCCTCATCGGCGGCCTGCTGAGGAAGCTGGTCCACCTCAGCTACGGCCTGTCGGTCATCCTCGGCTTCATCGGAGTGAAGCTGGTCCTGCACGCGCTGCACGAGTCCGGCGTCCACGTCCCGGAGATCTCCATACCGGTCTCCCTCGGCGTGATCTGCTCGGTCCTCCTGGTCACCACGCTCACCAGCCTCAGGGCGTCCAGGAAGCAGGCGGAGGCCGAGGCGGCGCAGTCCGGGACCGAAGGCGCCGCGAAGGACAGCGTCCAGGCCTGACCACGGCGGACACCGGAACGACGACCACCGGGAGCACCATGAGAAACCTTGCCGACCCCCGCTCCCGGTGCTTCGCCGGACCCACCGGATCGGGGACGATCGCCGCATGATCACCAAGCTCCGGTCGATCGCGACCCGGTGGACGTCGCTCGTGCCGGTGCTCGCGGTCGTGCTGCTGGCCCTCACCTGGGGGCGCGAACTGCCCGGCGCGCTCGTCGCGCTCGTGACGCTCGTCCTCGCGGGCGCCGTGCTGGCCGCGGTGCACCACGCCGAGGTGGTCGCCCACCGGGTCGGCGAGCCCTTCGGCTCCCTCGTCCTGGCCGTCGCCGTCACCGTCATCGAGGTGGCCCTGATCGTCACCCTGATGGCGGACGGCGGCGACAAGGGCGCCACCCTGGCGCGGGACACGGTCTTCGCCGCCGTGATGATCACCTGCAACGGCATCGTCGGCGTCTGCCTCCTCGTCGCCTCGCTGCGCCACGGCACCGCGGTCTTCAACCCCGAAGGCACCGGCGCCGCCCTCGCGACCGTCGCCACCCTGGCCACCCTCAGCCTGGTACTGCCGACCTTCACCACGAGCAAGCCGGGCCCGGAGTTCTCCGCCGTGCAGCTCACGTTCGCCGCGCTGTCCTCGCTCGTCCTGTACGGCCTGTTCGTCGCGACCCAGACCGTGCGACACCGCGACTACTTCCTTCCCATCACTCGTCAGGGCGAGGTGATCACCGCCGACGACCACGCCGAACTGCCGTCCGCCCGCACCGCCCTGATCAGCCTGGGACTGCTGGGCCTGGCCCTGATCGGCGTGGTCGGGCTCGCCAAGGGCGTCTCGCCCACCATCGAGTCCGGAGTCGAGGCCGCCGGACTGCCCCACGCGGCCGTCGGCGTGATCATCGCGATGCTGGTGCTGCTTCCCGAGACGATCGCCGCCCTGCGCTCCGCCCGCCGCGACCGCGTGCAGACCAGCCTCAACCTCGCCCTCGGCTCGGCCATGGCCAGCATCGGCCTGACCATTCCCGCGGTCGCGCTGGCGTCCGTGTGGCTTTCCGGGCCGCTGGTGCTCGGCCTCGGCGCCACGCACATGGTGCTGCTCACCCTCACCGTGGTGGTGAGCTCGCTGACGGTGGTGCCGGGCCGGGCGACACCCCTGCAGGGCGGAGTCCACCTGGTGCTGTTCGCGGCCTACCTGGAGCTCGCGGTCAATCCATGACGGATGCGGGTCGCACAGCGCCGGGCGCACCGTGATAGACCGGGGCCGATCAGCCTGCCCGCCCCGGACCGGAGGAACCGTGCCCCGCACCCTGGCCAACGCCCCGATCATGATTCTCAACGGACCCAACCTGAACCTTCTCGGCCAGCGGCAGCCGGAGATCTACGGCAAGGACACACTGGCCGACGTCGAGGCGCTGTGCGCCAGTACGGCGGCCGCGCACGGCGGCACCGTGGACTTCCGGCAGTCCAATCACGAGGGCGAACTGGTGGACTGGATCCATGAGGCGCGCCTCAACCACTGCGGCATCGTGATCAACCCCGGCGCCTACTCGCACACGTCGGTCGCGATCCTGGACGCGCTCAACACCTGTGACGGGCTGCCGGTGCTGGAGGTGCACATCTCCAACATCCACCAGCGCGAGTCCTTCCGGCACCACTCCTACGTCTCGCTGCGGGCCGACGGGGTCATCGCGGGATGCGGCGTGCAGGGATACGTCTTCGGCGTGGAGCGCGTCGCGGCGCTGGCGGGGGCGGCGCAGGCCCAGGCGTGAGCGCCGCCCCCAGGCCGCTCACAGCCGGCCCGCCTCCACGATCCGCCGCAGGAAGCGCCGGGTGCGTTCCCGCTGCGGGTCGCCGAAGACCTCCTCGGCCGTACCGCGCTCCAGGACCACGCCTCCGTCCAGAAAACAGACCTGGTCGGCGACGTCCCGGGCGAAGCCCATCTCATGGGTGGCCAGCACCATGGTCATGCCGTCTTCCTTAAGGTCGCGCACGACCGTCAGGACCTCGCCCACGAGTTCCGGGTCGAGGGCGGCGGTGATCTCGTCGAGCAGCAGCAGGCGCGGGCGTACGGCGAGGGCGCGGACGATCGCCACACGCTGCTGCTGGCCGCCGCTGAGCCGGTCCGGGTAGGCGTCCGCCCGGTCGCCGAGCCCGAGCCGCTCCAGCAGCTCCCTGGCCCGCTGCTCGGCCTCCTCGCGGGAAGCGCCGTGCACCCGGCGCGGGGCGAGCGTGATGTTCTCCAGCACGGTCATGTGCGGGAACAGGTTGTACGCCTGGAAGACGACGCCGATACGGCGGCGTACCGCGTCCTGGTCGGCGCGCGGGTCGGTGATCTCCTCGCCGTCCAGCCAGATCGCGCCGTCGTCGATCTCCTCCAGGAGGTTGGCGCAGCGCAGCAGCGTCGACTTGCCGGAGCCGGAGGCGCCGATCAGCGCGGTCACCGTGTGCGGGGCCACCTCCAGGTCGACGTCGCGCAGGACGACCGAGTCGCCGAAGGTCTTCCGGACGGACTCCATGCGCAGCACGGGCGCGTCGCTCACAGTGCTCCTCCCTGGGCCCGGCGGCGGTCCATCCGGGCCGTGACCCAGTCCGTGAACCGCGTCATCGGAATGGTCAGCGCCACGAAGACCAGGCCCGCGACGATGTACGGCGTGTAGTTGAGGCTGCGGCCCACGATGATGTCCGCGGCCCGGACGGCGTCGATCGCGCCGCCGATGGAGACGAGTCCGGTGTCCTTCTGCAGCGACACCAGGTCGTTCAGCAGCGGCGGCACCTGACGGCGCACGGCCTGGGGGAGCACGACGTACCGCAGCGCCTGCCGGTTGGTCAGGCCGAGCGAGCGGGCCGCGGCACGCTGCGAGGGGTGCACGGACTCGATGCCGGCGCGGAACACCTCGGCCACGTACGCCGAGTACGTCAGCGTGAGCGCCGTACCGCCGAGCAGCACGGGATCCACGGTGACGCCCTGCAGACGCAGCGCGGGGACGCCGAGGACCACGATCATCAGGTTGATGATCAGCGGCAGCCCGCGGAAGAAGTCCGTGTACGCGGCGGCCAGCACCCGCAGCGGGAAGAACACCGGGCCGCGCAGGGTGCGGGCGACGGCGATCAGCATGCCGAGGACCAGCACCGCCGCCCCGCAGACCAGCAGCAGCCGGACGTTGAGCCACAGCCCTTCGAGGACCTTGGGAAACGCCTCGCGCGCGTACCGCGCGTCGAAGAACGTCTCCTTGGTGCGCGGCCAGCCGGGCGCCTCGACGACGATCAGGTAGAGGACGAACCCGGTGACGAGGGTCGACAGCGCGGCGATCGCCGTCGCCCGGCGGGCACGTGCGCGCTTGTGGCGCTCGCGCTCCAGCCGCCGCGGCGACGGGACGTACCCGTCGCGCATGCCGTCCTCGACGTCCTTGCCGGAGCCCTGGCCCGACTCCGCCCCCGACTCCTCCTCCGCCACCGTCACTTGAGCACCGGGGCGTCGACGGCCTCGGACAGCCACTGCTTCTCGATCCTGGCCAGCGTGCCGTCCTCGCGCAGCGCGTCGACGGCGCCGGTCACGCACGAGGTGAGCGCGCTGCCCTTGTCGAGGACGAGGCCGAACTGCTCCGGCGTGCCGCCCTGGTTCTCGAACTGGCCCACGATCTTCGCGTCGGTGACCTCCGCGGCCGTGATGTAGAAGGCGGTCGGCAGGTCGGTGACGATGGCGTCCACCTGGCCGTTCTTCAGGGCGGACTTGGCCTGGTCGTTCTTGGCGAAGACGGCGGGCTGCTGCTTCGGCTTCACCACGTCGGTGATGTAGTCGAGGCTGGTGGTGCCGACCTGCGCGCCGAGCTTGAGACCCCTGAGGTCCGCGATGCCGGTCGCCTTCGCGGCCTTGGTGCCCTTCAGCGCGATGACGGCCTGGCGCACGTCGTAGTAGCCGGAGGAGAAGTCCACGGCCTTCTTGCGCTCCGTGCTGATCGACACCTGGTTGATGTCGAAGTCGAAGGTCTTCACGCCGGGCGCGAAGGCCTTGTTGAACGGCACGCTCTGCCAGACGACGGCGCTCTTGCCGTAGCCCAGCTGCTTCGCCACGGCGTAGGCGACCGCCGACTCGAAGCCCTGGCCGTTGGCGGGCTCGTCGTCCTTGAACCACGGCTCGTACGCGGGCTTGTCGGTGGCGATCGTCAGCTTGCCGGATGTCTTGGTGGCCAGCTCGCCCTTGGCGCAGGTGCTCCCGGCCGACCCGGACGGCTTGGCGGCGGCCTTGTCCTCCGGCTGCGGAGCGCAGCCGACGGCGGTGGCGAGCAGGGCGATGGTGGCGGCGGCGACGGCGCGGTGCAGCGCGCGAGGGGCAAGATGCATGGCGGGAGATTGGCAGCCCGCCGTCCTGTTTGTCGAGGTCATGGCGGCAACTGTCCGCATGATGGGAATGCGTGTTTCATTACTGTGAACAGCGCCGGGTGGAACGCCCGGGCCGCCGGCCGAGGGCGGGATCGGGAAGGCCGGCGGCCCATGTCGCGCAGGAGCCGTCATCCTGTGCGGGGCGGCTTCCAGTTGACTGCGCGACAGGGCGGACCGCGAGCGCGCGTACGGTGCCGGTGTGTGCGAAGGGTTCACACGGGGCGCGCACGCTGGGCGTCGGGCGGGCGGGAGTGTGCGCGGGGCGTGCAGCCTCGTACCGCACACCCCCGTGGTGTGACGCATCCGCCGCTCCGCACGCTGTAGGGCATGACTCCCCATGGGTCACCGGCCCGTCCTCACCGAGGCGGCAAGCGGGCCGACGCGGCAGGGGCGGCAGGTCGCAGGACCCGACCGCCCCTGTGTGCTGTCCGGGTGGGCTGCCGGGACCGCCGTGAGACGCGGGCGGCCCGGCGCGGTCACCATCCGCGCGCGTGCCACTCCGGCAGGTGCGGGCGCTCGTCGCCCAGCGTCGTGTCGTTGCCGTGTCCCGGGTAGACCCAGGTCTCGTCCGGCAGCACGTCGAAGATCTTGGTCTGCACGTCGTGGATCAGACTGGCGAACGCCTTCGGGTCCTTGCGGGTGTTGCCCACGCCGCCGGGGAAGAGGCAGTCGCCCGTGAACACGTGCGGGTGCCCGTGCGGGTCGTCGTAGACCAGGGCGATCGAGCCAGGCGTGTGGCCGACCAGGTGGCGTGCGGTCAGCTCCACCTGCCCCACCCGGATGACGTCGCCGTCGTCGACGAGGACGTCGGTCGGCACGGGGATGCCGTCGGCGTCGTCCCGGCCCGCGTACGTGCGGGCGCCGGTGGCCTCGACGACCTCGGCCAGCGCCTGCCAGTGATCGCCGTGCTGGTGGGTGGTGACGACGGAGGCGATGCCGTCGTCACCGATCATGCCGAGCAGCGTGTCGGCGTCGTTGGCCGCGTCGATCAGCAACTGCTCGTCGGTGGCCCGGCAGCGCAGCAGATAGGCGTTGTTGTCCATCGGGCCGACCGCGATCTTGGTGATCATCAGGTCCTTCAGCTCGTGCACGTCCGCCGGGCCGCCGACCGTCACCTGTCCGCTGTACGTCATGCCGGTCAGCCTATAGCGGGGGACCGGTGAAGAGTCCCCCGCCATGGGCCGGTGGCCCCGGGGCGTCGGCCTCATAGCGGGGGCAGCGCCGGCAGCGGACCGCCTTCCACGGTGAGCGTGGAGCCGTCGCGGCGCCCGGAGAGCCACCCGAGCAGGTCGGGCGCCGGGCCGGTGACGGTGATCTCCGGCTTCTCCGCCTCCCGGCCCGTGCTCCACGCGCGCGTGCCGTCGGTCAGGCGCGTGCGGGGCACGTCCGGACGGCCCGCGAACCGTTCGGCGAGGAAGGCGATCTCGCGCTCCAGGAACTCCGCCGGCAGGTCCTCCAGTTCGTAGCCGATCCCGAGGTCCACGTGGTGCAGTTCCACCTCGACCCACCGCCGGAACGGCACCCGGGCCGCCGAGTCGGTGACGCCGTTGCGCAGCTCCACCGTCCGCGACCAGTCCGCCGGCACGGCGCTCGCCGCCCGGAGGCGGGCCGCGCTCTCGCGCACGTCGGAGAGGTGCACGTCCAGCGGGCGCGGTGCGTCCCGCTCGATGTCGGCGTCCCGGGCGTCGTCGGAGGCGTACATGGGGCGGCCCTCCAGGACGTTCACGAGGGCGTCCGCGTTGCGGGCGAGGTGGGCCAGGAGGTGGCCGAGGGTCCAGCCGGGCAGCCGTGACGGCCGGGCCACCGCGGCGTCGTCCAGCTCGGCGGCTGCGCTGAGCAGCCGTTCGGTCGCGTCGTGCAGAGACGCCAGGTCATGACCGTGATCAATCATGGTGCTGACCCTAGCTCCGTCACACCTTCGGGTGAAGCTGGTGAAGTAATGCCGGAAATCGAATGCACGTGCTATAGGGTCGGGTGTGGCGTCGGGCATCCTGGAGGTGCGGGGATTGTTATGCATCCCGAGAATCCGACCCGGCGTTGTCAGTGGCTCCCCCTAGTCTGAGAAGGACGGGGGCCCCGCCCCTGTCACTTCTCTCAAGAAAGGTGCGGACCGGCGTGGCCGACCGTCTCATCGTCCGTGGCGCGCGCGAGCACAACCTGAAGAACGTGTCGCTCGACCTGCCCCGGGACTCGCTCATCGTCTTCACGGGCCTGTCCGGGTCTGGCAAGTCCTCCCTCGCCTTCGACACCATCTTCGCCGAGGGCCAGCGGCGCTACGTGGAGTCGCTCTCCTCGTACGCCCGCCAGTTCCTCGGCCAGATGGACAAGCCGGACGTCGACTTCATCGAGGGCCTGTCCCCGGCGGTCTCCATCGACCAGAAGTCGACCTCGCGCAACCCGCGCTCGACGGTCGGCACGATCACCGAGGTCTACGACTACCTGCGCCTGCTCTTCGCGCGCATCGGCAAGCCGCACTGTCCCGAGTGCGGCCGCCCGATCTCGCGCCAGTCGCCGCAGGCCATCGTCGACAAGGTGCTGGAACTGCCGGAGGGGAGCCGCTTCCAGGTGCTCTCGCCGCTGGTGCGCGAGCGCAAGGGCGAGTTCGTCGACCTCTTCGCCGACCTCCAGACCAAGGGCTACAGCCGCGCGCGCGTGGACGGCGAAACCGTCCAGCTGTCCAGCCCGCCCACGCTGAAGAAGCAGGAGAAGCACACCATCGAGGTGGTCATCGACCGCCTCACGGTGAAGGCGAGCGCCAAGCGCCGCCTCACCGACTCCGTGGAGACCGCGCTCAGCCTGTCCGGCGGCATGGTCGTGCTGGACTTCGTCGACCTTCCCGAGGACGACCCCGAGCGCGAGCGCATGTACTCGGAGCACCTGTACTGCGCCTACGACGACCTGTCCTTCGAGGAGCTGGAGCCGCGGTCCTTCTCCTTCAACTCGCCCTTCGGCGCCTGCCCCGAGTGCACCGGCATCGGCACGCGCATGGAGGTCGACCCCGAGCTGATCGTCCCGGACGAGGACAAGTCCCTCGACGAGGGAGCCATCCACCCCTGGTCGCACGGCCACACCAAGGACTACTTCGACCGCCTGATCGGAGCCCTCGCGGACGCGCTCGGCTTCCGGACGGACATCCCCTTCGCGGGGCTGCCGCAGCGCGCGAGGAAGGCCCTGCTGTACGGCCACAAGACGCAGATCGAGGTCCGCTACCGCAACCGGTACGGGCGCGAGCGCGTGTACACGACGCCCTTCGAGGGCGCGGTCCCCTTCGTCAAGCGCCGGCACGGCGAGGCCGAGAGCGACGCCAGCCGGGAGCGCTTCGAGGGCTACATGCGCGAGGTGCCCTGCCCGACCTGTGAGGGCACGCGCCTGAAGCCGGTCGTCCTCGCGGTCACGATCATGGGCAAGTCGATCGCGGAGGTCTCCGCGATGTCGATCAGCGACTGCGCGGACTTCCTGGGCGAGCTGAAGCTCAACGCGCGCGACAAGAAGATCGCCGAGCGCGTCCTGAAGGAGGTCAACGAACGGCTGCGGTTCCTGGTCGACGTCGGCCTGGACTACCTCTCCCTAAACCGCGCGGCCGGCACGCTCTCCGGCGGCGAGGCCCAGCGCATCCGCCTGGCCACCCAGATCGGCTCCGGCCTCGTCGGCGTGCTGTACGTGCTCGACGAGCCGTCCATCGGCCTGCACCAGCGCGACAACCACCGGCTCATCGAGACCCTGGTCCGGCTGCGCGACATGGGCAACACCCTCATCGTCGTCGAGCACGACGAGGACACCATCAAGGTCGCCGACTGGATCGTCGACATCGGCCCCGGCGCGGGCGAGCACGGCGGCAAGGTCGTGCACAGCGGCTCCCTGAAGGAACTGCTGGCCAACGACGAGTCGCAGACCGGCCAGTACCTGGCGGGCCGGAAGTCCATCCCGCTGCCGGACATCCGCCGCCCGCACGACCCGTCCCGCCGGCTCACGGTGCACGGCGCCCGCGAGAACAACCTCCAGGACATCGACGTGTCCTTCCCGCTGGGCGTGTTCACCGCGGTCACCGGCGTCTCCGGCTCCGGCAAGTCGACGCTGGTCAACGACATCCTGTACACGCACCTGGCGCGCGAGCTGAACGGCGCGCGGAGCGTCCCCGGACGGCACACGCGCGTGGACGGAGACGACCTCGTCGACAAGGTCGTACACGTCGACCAGTCGCCCATCGGCCGCACCCCGCGGTCCAACCCGGCGACGTACACCGGTGTCTTCGACCACATCCGCAGGCTGTTCGCCGAGACCACCGAGGCCAAGGTCCGCGGGTACCAGCCCGGCCGTTTCTCCTTCAACGTCAAGGGCGGCCGCTGCGAGAACTGCGCGGGCGACGGCACGATCAAGATCGAGATGAACTTCCTCCCGGACGTGTACGTCCCGTGCGAGGTCTGCCACGGCGCCCGCTACAACCGGGAGACCCTGGAGGTCCACTACAAGGGCAAGTCCATCGCCGAGGTCCTGAACATGCCGATCGAAGAGGCGATGCACTTCTTCGAGGCCG
Organism: Streptomyces sp. NPDC020996; assembly: GCF_040641355.1. Classification (NCBI taxonomy): domain Bacteria; kingdom Bacillati; phylum Actinomycetota; class Actinomycetes; order Kitasatosporales; family Streptomycetaceae; genus Streptomyces; species Streptomyces sp. NPDC020996. Next base: position 15,649 of record NZ_JBFADM010000005.1, on the reverse strand, counting down.
TCCCGGCGATCAACCGCCACCTCAAGACGCTCAACGACGTCGGTCTCGGCTACGTCCGGCTCGGGCAGGCCGCGACCACCCTGTCCGGCGGTGAGGCGCAGCGCGTGAAGCTCGCCAGCGAGCTGCAGAAGCGCTCCACCGGACGCACCGTCTACGTCCTGGACGAGCCGACCACCGGTCTGCACTTCGAGGACATCAGCAAGCTGCTGAAGGTGCTCTCCGGCCTGGTCGACAAGGGCAACACGGTCATCGTCATCGAGCACAACCTCGACGTGATCAAGACCGCCGACTGGGTCGTCGACATGGGCCCCGAGGGCGGCGCCGGCGGCGGACTCGTCGTCGCCGAGGGCACGCCCGAGGAGGTCGCCGGGGTCCCGGCCAGTCACACCGGCAAGTTCCTCCGGGAGATCCTCGGCGCCGACCGGATCAGCGACGCGGCCTCGGTGAAGGCACCCCGCAGGGCGACGGCGAAGAAGGCGGTCGCGGCCAGGACCGCGGCGAAGAAGACGGCGGCGACCAGCACCGCCGACAGCCCGGCCACCACGGCCGGCAAGACCGCCAAGAGCACGGCAGGCAAGAAGGCGGCGCCCGCGAAGAAGACCACGCGGGCCCGGAAGGCCTGAGGCCGTCCGCCGGCAGGACCGGCTGACGCCAGAACCGAACAGCACGGCGCCCCGCGGACAGAGCAACCCGTCCGCGGGGCGCCGCGCGTCGTCTGCGACCCGGCCCCTGCGCGTCGCCTGCCCCTGCGTGTCCCCGGCTCCTGCGCGTCCCCGGCTCCTGCGCGTCGTCCGTGCCCCGGGTGTCGCCCGCGCCCTACGCCTCGTTCACTTCTTCCGCGTACGGCGGCTCGGCGCCCGCTCGGGAGCAGGTGACCGCCGCCGCGCGCGCCGCGAACCGCAGCAGCCGCTTCCAGCCGTCAGACCCCAGACCCGCCAGAGCCGGGCCGGACAGGGCGTCCCGGGCGGCCAGCCCGTGCAGCAGCGCCGCGTTCACCGTGTCGCCGGCGCCGATCGTGTCCACGACGTCGACCTTCTCACCCGGCACCGCGTACTCGCCGCCGTCCCGGACGAAGGCGGTCAGGCCGTCGCCGCCATGGGTCATCACGACGGCCGCCGGACCCGCGGCCAGCCACTCGCGCGGGGAACCGCCGAGCCACCGGGCGTCCTCCTCGGACAGCTTGAGCAGCGACACCGAGGGCAGCCAGCTCAGGAAACGGGCGCGGTAGGCGTCCGCGTCCGCGATCAGCCCCGCCCGGATGTTGGGGTCGAGCGTGGTGAACACCCCCTGGGCGGCCGCGCTCCGCATCAACTCCTCGTAGGCGCTCGCGCCCGGCTCCAGGACCAGCGAGCAGGTGCCGAAGGACACGGCCCGCGTCCCGGCGGGGAGCGCCGGGGGCGTCGCGAACAGCCGGTCCGCGGTGCCCTCGACGTAGAAGGAGTAGGCGGCGGAGCCGTGTTCGTCGATCGTGGCGACCGCGAGGGTGGTGGGTTCCGGGCCGCGCTGCACGCCGGAGACGTCCACGCCCGCCGCCCGCAGCCCGTTCAGCAGCGCCTCCCCGAAGGAGTCGTAGGAGGTGCGGGAGCAGAAGGCGGTGGGGGAGCCGAGACGGCCGAGGGCCACGGCGGTGTTGTACGGGCCGCCGCCGAGCGCCGGCCTCAGGGCGGCCAGGGCACCCGTGCCCTGCGGGACCAGATCGATCAGAGCCTCACCGGCGACGACGATCACGAGAAGGTTCCTTCCTCAGACTGCGTGGGCTGCATGGGCTGCGTGGGCTGCGTGGACTGCGTGGGCTGTCTGGACTGCCTGCACTGCGTGGAGCGGACTCGTGCACCGCGTGGCCGGTCCCGCGTCCGAGCCCGGCACATCGCCCCGGTATCGTGCGGTCTGTACAGCCCCTCACCAGTGGAGATCCTCATGCCCGGCCGTCCCTCCCCGAGCCGTCGTACCGTCCTGCGCGGAGCCGCCGTCGCTCCGGTGGCGGGGCTCGGCCTGACCGCGTGCTCCCTGGCCGGCGGCACCACCACCTCCGCCGTGCCGACCGCGCCCGTCGACCTCGGCGCCGAGAGCGAGATCGCCGAGGGGAGCGCCAAGCTGTACCAGGACCACAACGTCGTGGTCAGCCGGGCCGCGGACGGCTCGCTGAAGGCGTACAGCACGATCTGCACGCACGCCCGGTGCGCGATCAACACGCTGCAGGGCACGAAGCTGATCTGCCCGTGCCACGGCAGCGAGTTCGACGCCACCACCGGCAAGGTGCTGCGCTCCCCGGCCGGCGCGCCGCTCGACGAACTGCCGGTGCGGGCTGAGAAGGGCAGGATCGTCGCCGGTCCGCAGGCCTGAGCCGCGGCGGGCGTCACCGGACGTCTCGGGCGTCACCGGGCATCATCGGGCATCACCGGGCCCGGGGCGGCTCACTCCCACTCCCAGCCGATCCCCACGAGTCCCGTCCGCACCCGCGCCTCCACGAGGTGGACCGAGTGGTGCCGCCCGCTGAGAGCGAGTTCCTGGCGGCCGCTGCGGGGAGCCGCCGCCGAATGCTGCGCGAAGCGGTGACAGCGCACCGGCAGCGCCCGCTCGTCGAAACCCACCTGGAGCGCGTACTGCCCGCCGGCCGGCCCGAAGGCGCGGACGTACTCGCGTGACACCCCCGCGGTGCCGTCCTCGACGCCGTACCGGAAGAGGAACGTGTCCCCGGCCCGCAGCCGCGTGTCGAAGAGCAGCTCCGCCACGAGCACCCCGGTCTCCGCGTCCGTGCGCACCCGTCCGGTGCGGCAGTTCTCCAGCGCCCGCACGCCCATGCGCTCCGGCACGCACCCCGGATCGCCGTGGTGCACGGCCACGAACCGGTCGACGCCGTCCCGGTGGGCGCGCACGATGTGGTGCGACTCGCGTCCCGCCAGTTCACGGCGCGCTCCGATCCGTATCCGCTCGTGGTGGCCGAGGGTGTGCAGACCGCCGTCGGAGGGCAGGCCCAGCTCGGCCAGCAGCCGGTCCAGGATGCCCGACGCCTCCACCAGGGAACGGTAGGAGCGGCCGCCGGGCCGCTGCTCGGAAGGCCCGTCCCCCTCGGAGAGCAGCCTGATCAGGGACTCCTCCGGCAGTTGCAGGATCTCCTCCAGCGCCCGTACCGCGCGCAGGGACTCCGGCCGCTGCGGGCGCCGGGCGCCCTGCTGCCAGTAACTCAGGCTCGTCACGCCGACCTTGACCCCGTACCGCGACAGATGGTGCTGCACTCGTTGCAGCGGCAGTCCGCGGGCGGCGATCGCGGCGCGCAGCGCGACGTGGAACGGGCCGCCCCGCAGGGCCGTGGCCAGTTCAGCGGTGGCGACGGCGGCGACGTCCGCGTGCTGTGGGGCGTGCGGCATGCAGGGGCCTTTCTGTGAAAGCTCGCTTCGGCTGGTCAGACCGGTTCGCGTGGCCGTGGGGCATCCGTCGGCGTCCGGGCGTCTTCACATCCGTAGGCCCTGGTTCACGGCCCCGGATGCCTCCGCATTGAAGCGTGTCGGCCAAGTCCCGACAACACCTGAAGCCCGACGGCGTCGTACTCCTGGCCGAGACGCGATCGGACGCCGGGGGACCGGGGCCCGTCCTGGTCCCGGGACCTCCGGGAACGAGTCCGTTGCCCGGGCCGGGCAGGCCGGAACGACCGGAAAACGGCCTTCCCGCGACAGCGCGGCGAGCCTGTGGACGACGGTCCCCCGGCGTTGTCCACAGGCTCGCCGCGCTGTCACCCCTCGCCAGTAGGGTGTGAGACATGGCCGACCCCTCCAGCTACCGCCCCCGTCCGGGACAGATCCCGGACTCTCCCGGGGTGTACAGGTTCCGCGACGAGCACCGCCGGGTGATCTACGTCGGAAAGGCGAAGAGCCTGCGCCAGCGCCTGGCGAACTACTTCCAGGACCTGGCGAACCTGCACCCGCGCACCCGGTCGATGGTCACCACGGCCGCGTCGGTGGAGTGGACGGTGGTCTCCACCGAGGTCGAGGCGCTGCAGCTGGAGTACTCCTGGATCAAGGAGTTCGACCCCCGGTTCAACGTCAAGTACCGCGACGACAAGAGCTACCCCTACCTCGCGGTGACGATGAACGAGGAGTACCCGCGCGTGCAGGTGATGCGCGGTCACAAGAAGAAGGGCGTGCGGTACTTCGGCCCGTACGCGCACGCGTGGGCGATCCGCGACACCGTCGACCTCCTGCTGCGCGTCTTCCCGGTCCGCACCTGCTCGGCGGGCGTCTTCAAGAACGCCGCCCGCACCGGCAGGCCCTGCCTGCTCGGCTACATCGGCAAGTGCTCCGCGCCCTGCGTGGGCCGTGTCTCCGCCGAGGAGCACCGCGAACTGGCGGAGGAGTTCAGCGACTTCATGGCCGGCCGCACCGGCACGTACCTCCGCCGCCTGGAGCAGCGGATGCGGGAGGCGGCCGAGGAGATGGAGTACGAGCGGGCGGCCCGTCTGCGCGACGACATCGAGGCCCTGAAGAAGGCCATGGAGAAGAACGCCGTCGTGCTCGCCGACGCGACCGACGCCGACCTGATCGCCGTCGCTGAGGACGAGCTGGAGGCGGCCGTCCAGATCTTCCACGTGCGCGGCGGACGCGTGCGCGGCCAGCGCGGCTGGGTGACCGACAAGGTCGAGGAGATCACCACCGGCGCCCTCGTCGAGCACGCCCTGCAGCAGCTCTACGGCGAGGAGAGCGGCGACGCCGTCCCCAAGGAGGTCCTGGTCCCCGCCCTGCCCGACCCGGTGGAACCCGTCCAGGAGTGGCTCGCCGGGCGGCGCGGCTCGGGCGTCTCGCTGCGCATCCCGCAGCGCGGCGACAAGCGGGCCCTGATGGAGACCGTGGAGCGCAACGCCCAGCAGGCCCTCGTGCTGCACAAGACCAAGCGCGCCTCCGACCTCACCACCCGCTCGCGCGCCCTGGAGGAGATCGCCGAAGCCCTCGACCTGGACAGCGCCCCCCTGAGGATCGAGTGCTACGACATCTCGCACCTCCAGGGCGACGACGTGGTGGCCTCCATGGTCGTCTTCGAGGACGGCCTGCAGCGCAAGAGCGAGTACCGCCGCTTCCAGATCAAGGGCTTCGAGGGGCAGGACGACGTCCGCTCCATGCACGAGGTGATCAGCCGCCGCTTCCGGCGCTACCTCGCCGAGAAGGAGCGGACGGGGGAGTGGGCGGACGGCGAGACCCCGGACGCCGACGGCCCCGGCAACAGCACCGGCCCCGGCAACGGCCCCGGCAACGGCCTCACCGAGGACGACGGCCGCCCCAGGAAGTTCGCCTACCCGCCCCAGCTGGTCGTGGTCGACGGCGGTCAGCCGCAGGTCGCCGCGGCCAGGAAGGCCCTCGACGAGCTCGGCATCGACGACATCGCCGTGTGCGGGCTCGCCAAGCGCCTGGAGGAGGTCTGGCTGCCGGACCAGGACGACCCGGTGGTCCTGCCCCGTACCAGCGAGGGCCTCTACCTGCTGCAGCGCGTCCGCGACGAGGCCCACCGGTTCGCCATCACCTACCAGCGCACCAAGCGTGCCAGGCGATTCCGCGCGAGCCCCCTGGACGACGTGCCGGGCCTCGGAGACACCCGCAAGCAGGCGCTGCTGAAGCACTTCGGTTCGCTGAAGAAGCTGCGCTCGGCCACCATCGACCAGATCTGCGAGGTGCCGGGCATAGGCCGCAAGACGGCCGAGACCATCGCCGTGGCCCTCGCCCAGGCCGCTCCGGCCGTACCCGCCGTGAACACGGCGACCGGAGAGATCATGGAGGAGGAACCCGGCACCATGGGTTCCGGCGGGGAACCCGTGACGACGGGGGCACCGGACCAGCGACGGGGGCAGGAGACATGAACGACACCGAACACGGACGACAAGACCACAGCGGAGACGGAGCACAGGTGAGTACGGGCCCGACCAACGAGGCGGCCGGGGTGCCCGACGCCGCGATCCCCGAACTGGTGATCATCTCCGGCATGTCCGGAGCCGGGCGGTCGACGGCGGCCAAATGCCTGGAGGACCTCGGCTGGTTCGTCGTGGACAACCTGCCGCCCGCGCTGATCCCCACCATGGTGGAACTCGGCGCCCGCTCCCAGGGCAACGTGGCACGCATCGCGGTCGTCGTCGACGTCCGCGGCCGCCGTTTCTTCGACAACCTCCGCGAGTCACTCGCGGACCTGGAGGCCAGACACGTCACCCGGCGGATCGTCTTCCTGGAGTCCTCCGACGAGGCCCTGGTGCGCCGCTTCGAGTCGGTGCGCCGCCCGCACCCCCTCCAGGGCGACGGACGCATCGTCGACGGCATCGCCGCCGAACGCGAACTGCTGCGCGAACTGCGCGGCGACGCCGACCTGGTCATCGACACCTCCAGCCTCAACGTGCACGAGCTGCGCGCCAAGATGGACGCCCAGTTCGCCGGCGAGGAGGAGCCCGAGCTGCGGGCCACCGTCATGTCCTTCGGCTTCAAGTACGGCCTCCCGGTCGACGCCGACCTGGTCGCGGACATGCGCTTCCTGCCCAACCCGCACTGGGTCCCGGAGCTGCGCCCCTTCACCGGCCTCAACGAGGAGGTCGCCGCGTACGTCTTCAACCAGCCCGGCGCGAAGGAGTTCCTCGACCGCTACGCCGAGCTGCTGCGGCTGATCGCCGCCGGATACCGCCGCGAGGGCAAGCGCTACGTGACCATCGCCATCGGCTGCACCGGCGGCAAGCACCGCTCGGTCGCCATGTCGGAGAAGCTCGCCGCACGTCTCGCGGCCGAGGGTGTGGAGACGGTGGTCGTGCACCGGGACATGGGACGGGAATGACGCAACGCTCTCTGCGGCTGAGCAGGCTGCGCCGGGCCGTGCCCGAAGGTCGCGGCGGCCGACTCGTCGAGGGCCGCGGCGGGCGGCTCGTCGAGGCCCGCGGTGCCCGGCCCCGCCGCCGCGGCGCACAGCCCAAGGTGGTCGCCCTCGGCGGTGGCATGGGCCTGTCCGCCTCGCTCGCCGCGCTGCGCCGGATCACCGGCGACCTCACCGCCGTCGTCACCGTGGCCGACGACGGCGGCTCCAGCGGGCGCCTGCGCGACGAGCTGGGCGTACTGCCGCCCGGCGACCTGCGCAAGGCACTGGCCGCCCTGTGCGGCGACGACGACTGGGGCCAGACCTGGGCCCGGGTCATCCAGCACCGCTTCCACTCCCAGGGCGACCTGCACGACCACGCGGTCGGCAACCTGCTGATCGTCGCCCTGTGGGAGCAGCTCGGCGACCACGTCCAGGCCCTGGACCTGGTCGGCAGACTGCTGGGCGCGCACGGGCGCGTACTGCCCATGTCCGCCGTACCGCTGGAGCTGCAGGCGCTGGTCAAGGGCCACGACCCGGACCGGCCGGACCAGGTCGAGACCGTCCGCGGTCAGGCGACCGTCGCCCTCACCCGCGGCGAGGTGCAGTCCGTGCACCTCGTACCGCACGACCCGCCCGCCGTCCCGGAGGCGCTGGAGGCGGTGCTGGACGCGGACTGGGTGGTGCTCGGCCCCGGTTCCTGGTTCTCGTCCGTCATCCCGCACCTGCTCGTCCCCGAGCTGCTGGACGCGCTCACGCAGACCAAGGCACGCCGGGTACTCTCACTGAACCTGGTGCCGCAGCCCGGAGAAACCGAAGGCTTCTCCCCGCAGCGTCATTTGGAGGTTTTGGGACGACACGCCCCTAAACTCGCCCTGGACGTGGTGCTGGCCGACGAGGCCGCCGTGCCCGACCGCGACGTACTCGTCGAGGCCGCCAAGCGGCTGGGGGCCGCGGTCGAGCTGGCGCCGGTGGCCCGGACGGACGGGACTCCAAGACATGACCCGGAGCTCCTCGCCGCCGCGTACGACCGTATTTTTCGGATGCATGGAAGGATCGGCCCATGGCGATGACGGCAGCGGTGAAGGATGAGATCTCCCGGCTCCCCGTCACCCGGACCTGCTGCAGGAAGGCGGAGGTCTCGGCCGTCCTGCGGTTCGCCGGCGGCCTCCACCTGGTGAGCGGGCGCATCGTGATCGAAGCGGAGCTGGACACCGGGATGGCGGCCCGCCGCCTCAAGCGGGACATCCTGGAGATCTTCGGCCACAGCTCCGAGCTGATCGTGATGGCGCCGGGCGGACTGCGCCGCGGTTCGCGCTACGTCGTCCGGGTCGTCGCCGGCGGCGACCAGCTGGCCCGGCAGACCGGCCTGGTGGACGGCCGCGGCCGCCCGATCCGCGGCCTGCCCCCGCAGGTGGTGTCCGGCGCCACCTGCGACGCCGAGGCCGCCTGGCGCGGGGCCTTCCTGGCGCACGGCTCGCTCACCGAGCCCGGCCGATCCTCCTCCCTCGAAGTGACCTGCCCGGGCCCCGAGGCCGCGCTCGCCCTGGTGGGCGCCGCCCGCCGCCTGTCGATCGCCGCGAAGGCCCGCGAGGTGCGCGGCGTCGACCGGGTCGTCGTCCGTGACGGTGATGCCATCGGCGCCCTGTTGACCCGGCTCGGCGCCCACGAGTCGGTGCTGGCCTGGGAAGAGCGCCGGATGCGCCGCGAGGTGCGCGCCACCGCCAACCGGCTCGCCAACTTCGACGACGCGAACCTGCGCCGCTCCGCCCGCGCTGCCGTCGCCGCCGGCGCGCGTGTGGCCCGCGCCCTGGAGATCCTCGGCGACGACGTCCCCGAGCACCTCGCCGCCGCCGGCCGGCTGCGCATGGAGCACAAGCAGGCTTCCCTGGAGGAACTGGGCGCCCTCGCCGACCCGCCGCTGACCAAGGACGCCGTGGCCGGCCGCATCCGCCGCCTGCTGGCGATGGCCGACAAGCGCGCCTCCGACCTCGGCATCCCGGGCACGGAGTCGAGCCTCACCGAGGAGATGGCGGAAAACCTCGTGGGCTGACCACGCACACGCCCGGCCTGCCGGTGCCCGTTGCCTGAGGGTCCGGCACCGGATCCCCTCCTCCCGAGCGGTCCCGTTCCCCGGAGAGACCCGCCCGCCGTCCGCGTTGGACCGTCCGCATCGGACCTTCCGTGCCGGACTGTCCGCATCGGACCTTCTGTGCCGGACCGCCCGCGCCGGGATGCGCTCCACCGGTTCCCCACCGTCCCGTGGGGTCACCGCATCGCCTTGGGTTCCTGCGTCTTCGGTGCCGCGGAGGCGGCGGCCACGACCCGGTCGACGGTGAGGATCGGCAGCACCGTCGCCACGCTGCCCACGACGCCGACCCACAGCGCGCAGACCACGCCGATCGCCGAGCCGCTCCGAGCCGATCCGAGCCACCCGGCCACCAGTGCCGCCGCAGGCACGCTGCCCCAGACGACAAGCGGACGGAGGCGTTCATCCGGCCCAGGAGATGCTTCGGGCACAGTGCCTGCCGCAGGCTGACCCGGGTCACGTCGAACAGCAGCGCGCCCACCGTCAGACCGAACTCCCCGACCAGCAGGACCGCCCCGGCGAGGACTTTGCCGTGCGGTGAGACGGCTGCGGCCAGGGGGTTGGCGACGGTGAAGAGGGCCGCCACGATCAGGCCGCACGACATCAGGGCGCCGGCGCTGAAACGCCGCCGGGCCCTCGGCGCGAGCAGGGCGCCCACCACGCCCCCGCGGCCCCGCGGCCCCGCAGGTCATGATGAGCCCGAGCACGAACGAGTCGAAGCCGATGGTGCGCATCACCAGCACCGGGACCAGGGTGGACACGAGGGTGGCGAAGAAGTCGGACACCCCCATGGAGCCGGCCGCCGCCGGATGACGGGCTGGTCCCGGACGAACCGCAGGCCCTCCCCGATGTCGGCCATCAGGCGCCTGCGGGCCCCGGCCTCCTCCGGTGCCGGCCCGCGCTCACCGTCCCTGGTCACGCCGAGGGACAGGAAACTGACCAGGTAGGCGAGGGCGTCGACGAGCATCACGACCGGTGCGCTGACGACCCGCATGAGCAGCCCGGCCACCGCGGGCCCGCCCAGCGCGGACACCTGCGCCGTGGCCTCGAGCCGCGTTGGCGGCCCCTATGTCCTCCTCCGGCACCAGGACCGCAGCGTGTCAGGGCCGCCCCCATCATCGTCCGGCGCTTCAGCATCCGGTCCACCCGGGCGCCCGCGGGCAGGCCGGTGACGAGGTAGCAGACGGTGGACGCCGCGGCGAGCACACCCACCTGCCGGGTGTTCGCGTCGAGCGGTCCGACGGCCGTCACGGACAGCCCGAGCGTGCCGATCCGGGTCCCGAACCGGGAGAGCGTCTGCCCGAACCAGAAGCGTCTGAAATTCGCCGACCCCACGGAGTACGTGCTCACGACATCACCATGACGACCGCCGTCATGACGACCTCCGCCATGAGGACCCCGACGGCCTCCTTCCCCCTCGCCTTCCCCCTCGGTATTCGAGCCGGACCTTGCGTTCATGGCTGACCATCCGTGATCGGGCCCGGCTTGCGACCGATGGAGATCGTCGACGACCGGCCGGCGAAAGTCGTCAGGGTCCCGGCAGGTTGACCGGAAAACACCCGTGGCACCGCCGCGGAAGGCCGGTTCGCGAGCCGGTCGCCGGCCGCTCCGGCACCGGCCGGACCGCCCGGCCGGGCGGTCCGTACCTCTACTGACGGGTACGTCGCGACGTGTCGGGTATGGGGCAACTCGATGTCACCCGGAAGCCCCCGGGGAGGTAGGGTCGGGGGTGGTCGGGGACATCCCATACAGCTCGCCGGCACGTGCCGGCGTACCAACGAGGAGATCGGTTCGTGACGATCCGCGTAGGCATCAACGGCTTTGGCCGCATCGGTCGTAACTACTTCCGCGCGCTGCTGGAGCAGGGTGCAGACATCGAGATCGTGGCTGTCAACGACCTGGGTGACACCGCGACCACCGCACACCTCCTGAAGTACGACACCATCCTGGGCCGCCTCAAGCAGGAGGTCTCCCACACCGCCGACACCATCACCGTGGACGGCAAGACCATCAAGGTGCTCTCCGAGCGCGACCCCGCCGACATCCCGTGGGGCGAGCTGGGCGTCGACATCGTCATCGAGTCGACCGGCATCTTCACGAAGAAGGCCGACGCCGAGAAGCACATCGCCGGCGGCGCGAAGAAGGTCCTCATCTCGGCTCCGGCCAAGGAGGAGGACATCACCATCGTGATGGGCGTCAACCAGGACAAGTACGACCCGGCGAACCACCACGTCATCTCCAACGCCTCCTGCACCACCAACTGTGTGGCGCCGATGGCGAAGGTCCTCGACGAGAACTTCGGCATCGTCAAGGGTCTGATGACGACGGTGCACGCGTACACCAACGACCAGCGCATCCTGGACTTCCCGCACCGCGACCTGCGCCGCGCCCGCGCCGCCGCGGAGAACATCATCCCGACCACCACCGGTGCCGCCAAGGCCACCGCCCTGGTGCTGCCGCAGCTCAAGGGCAAGCTGGACGGCATGGCCATGCGCGTCCCGGTCCCCACCGGCTCCGTCACCGACCTCGTCATCGAGCTCAGCCGCGAGGTCACCAAGGAAGAGGTCAACGCCGCCTTCCTCAAGGCCTCCGAGGGCGAACTGAAGGGCATCCTCGAGTACACCGAGGACCCGATCGTCTCCTCCGACATCGTCAACGCCCCCGCGTCCTGCACCTTCGACTCCTCCCTGACGATGGTTCAGGAGGGCAAGAACGTGAAGGTCATCGGCTGGTACGACAACGAGTGGGGCTACTCCAACCGCCTCGTCGACCTCACGGTCTTCGTCGGCGACCAGCTCTGATCACCCCAGCAGGCACCTCGATGTGAGAACAGGGCTCGGGCAGCGCACCGCCGCGCTGTCCGAGCCCTGTGTCGCGTGGCTGTGGCCCGGTCGGCCCTCGCGGCCGCGCCGCGCGGACAGCAGCCTCACGGACATGAGCCGCCCTCTCGGGCGTCCGAGCTTCCCGAGCCCCCCTTTAGGAGTCCTCACATGAAGACGATCGACGAACTTCTCTCCGAAGGCGTCGGCGGCAAGCGGGTCTTCGTCCGCGCCGACCTCAACGTGCCGCTGGACGGCACCACGATCACCGACGACGGCCGCATCCGCGCCGTCCTGCCCACCGTCAAGGCCCTCGCCGAGGCCGGCGCCCGCGTGGTCGTCGCCTCGCACCTCGGCCGTCCCAAGGGCGCCCCGGACCCGGCCTTCTCGCTCGGTCCGGCCGCCGCGCGTCTCGGCGAACTCCTCGGCGCCACGGTCGAGTTCGCGACCGACACGGTCGGCGAGTCCGCCCGGTCGACGGTCGCGGGCCTCGCCGACGGCCAGGTCGCCGTCATCGAGAACCTCCGCTTCAACGCCGGCGAGACCTCCAAGGACGACGCCGAGCGCGGCGCCTTCGCCGACCAGCTCGCCGAACTCGCCGACCTCTACGTCGGCGACGGCTTCGGCGCGGTGCACCGCAGGCACGCCTCGGTCTTCGACCTCCCGGCCCGCCTGCCGCACGCCGCCGGCTACCTCATCGCGAACGAGGTCGCCGTGCTGAAGAAGCTGACCGAGGACGTCCACCGTCCCTACGTCGTCGCGCTCGGCGGCGCCAAGGTCTCCGACAAGCTCGCCGTCATCGACCAGCTGCTCGGCAAGGCCGACCGTCTCCTCATCGGCGGCGGCATGGCCTACACCTTCCTCAAGGCCAAGGGCTACGAGATCGGCAACTCCCTCCTGCAGGAGGACCAGGTCCCGGCCGTGCGCGAGTACATCGAGCGGGCCGAGAAGACCGGCGTCGAGCTGGTCCTCCCCGTCGACGCGCTGGTCTCCACCGAGTTCCCGGACCTGAAGACCAAGGCGCCCGCCAACCCCACCACCGTCGCCGCGGACGCCATCCCGGCCGACCAGCAGGGTCTGGACATCGGTCCCGAGACCCGCAAGCTGTACGCCTCGAAGCTCGCCGACGCCGCCACCGTCTTCTGGAACGGTCCCATGGGCGTCTTCGAGCACCCCGACTACGCCGAGGGCACCAAGGCGGTCGCCCAGGCCCTCCTCGACTCCCCGGCCTTCACGGTCGTCGGCGGCGGCGACTCCGCCGCGGCCGTGCGCCTGCTGGGCTTCGACGAGAGCGCATTCGGCCACATCTCGACCGGCGGCGGCGCCTCCCTCGAATACCTCGAGGGCAAGACGCTCCCCGGCCTCGCCGCACTGGAGGACTGACCCACAATGAGCACGCGCACGCCGCTGATGGCGGGCAACTGGAAGATGAACCTCAACCACCTCGAGGCCATCGCGCACGTCCAGAAGCTCGCCTTCGCCCTGGCCGACAAGGACTACGAGGCCGTCGAGGTCGCCGTCCTGCCGCCCTTCACCGACCTGCGCTCCGTGCAGACGCTGGTCGACGGCGACAAGCTCAAGATCAAGTACGGCGCCCAGGACCTCTCGGCGCACGACTCCGGCGCCTACACCGGCGAGATCTCGGGCCCGATGCTGGCCAAGCTGAAGTGCACGTACGTGGCCGTCGGCCACTCCGAGCGCCGCCAGTACCACAACGAGACCGACGAGCTGGTGAACGCCAAGGTCAAGGCGGCGTTCAAGCACGGCCTGACCCCGATCCTGTGCGTCGGCGAGGAACTGGAGGTCCGCGAGGCGGGCGACCACGTCACGCACACGCTCGCGCAGGTCGAGGGCGGCCTGAAGGACGTGCCGGCCGAGCAGGCGGAGACCGTCGTGATCGCCTACGAGCCCGTCTGGGCCATCGGCACCGGCAAGGTCTGCGGCGCCGAGGACGCCCAGGAGGTCTGCGCCGCCATCCGCGGGAAGATCGCCGAGCTGTACACGCGGGAGCTGGCCGACAAGGTCCGCATCCAGTACGGCGGCTCCGTCAAGGCCGGCAACGTCGCCGAGATCATGGCGCAGGCCGACATCGACGGCGCCCTGGTCGGAGGCGCCTCGCTGGACGCCGACGAGTTCGTCAAGATCGTGCGCTTCCGCGACCAGTGAGCGACCGGTGAGCGACCGGTGAGCGACGAGTGAGCGACCGGTGACACGACCTGTGAGTATGCGGTAGCGGCGATCCGTCGTACCCTTGCGGGGGCACAGCCATGGCGCTGTGCCCCCGTCGTCCATCCGAATCCGAGGAAGTTGGTCCAGCCGTGGTTTTGGGGTTCTCGATCGCCCTGATCGTCTTCAGCCTGCTGCTGATGCTGCTGGTGCTGATGCACAAGGGAAAGGGCGGCGGCCTCTCCGACATGTTCGGTGGCGGCATGCAGTCGTCCGTCGGCGGCTCCTCGGTCGCCGAGCGCAACCTCGACCGCATCACCCTGGTGGTCGGTCTGCTGTGGTTCGCGTGCATCGTCGTGCTGGGCATCCTGATGAAGACCAACAGCTGATCAAGGCTGACGCGGTTCACCACGCAGGCACATACCGCAGCACATTTCGCACGCAAGGCCCCATGTTCGGTACGCGCACCTGAGCGCGGCCTATCATGGGGCTTGCGTCTGGGTGTGGGGCGGTAACTCCAGTCACTGGACGCGCGTTGGGCCTTACGTAGACTGAGGCGCTCGCAGCGAAGCGGAACGCCGACTCGCTTCGCGGCACCATCACGCAGGGAGTTACGACCGTGGCAAGTGGCAACGCGATCCGAGGTAGCCGGGTCGGGGCGGGGCCGATGGGCGAGGCCGAGCGTGGCGAGTCCGCGCCGCGGCTGCGCGTCTCCTTCTGGTGCTCCAACGGGCACGAGACGCAGCCGAGCTTCGCCAGCGACGCGCAGGTACCCGAAACCTGGGACTGCCCGCGCTGCGGCTTTCCGGCCGGACAGGACCAGGACAACCCGCCGGACCCGCCGCGCACCGAACCCTACAAGACGCACCTCGCCTACGTCCGGGAGCGGCGCAGCGACGCGGACGGCGAGGCTATCCTCGCCGAGGCGCTCGCCAAACTGCGCGGCGAGATCTGACAGTTGAGAGCCGGCCGGGCGCCCAGGGGTGCCTGGCCGCTTGTGCCCGCCGTGCCCGTATGCGCGCGTGCGCACCCGGCCCGCGGAGCGCCGCCGTGTCCCGGCTCCGCCGCCGCCACACCGGGCCGTGCCCTGCCGCCGCCCGCCGGGCGGCCGTCTTCTTCGCCCTGTCCGTCATTTCGCTGACACCTGCGCTCAAGCCGGACGTACCTGTTGTTGCGCCGTACGACGACGCGACGACGGCTCACGTCATCGGCTGATCAACTAGGTTGGAACAGCCCAGAGCAGGCAGGAAAGAAGGCTGAAGTCGGACATGAACGCACACGGCCGTACCAGGCTCAACCAGACGCCCGAGTGGACCGCCCTGACCAGGCACCGCCAGGAACTCGGCGAGACGCGGTTGCGCGACCTGTTCGCCGCCGACCCCGGCCGCGGCACCGGCTACGCGCTCGAGGTCGGTGACCTGTACGTCGACTACTCCAAGCACCTCGTCACCGACGAGACGCTGCGGCTGCTGCGCGAGCTGGCCGCCGCCACCGACGTGTTCGGCCTGCGCGACGCGATGTTCCGCGGGGAGAAGATCAACACGACCGAGGACCGGGCGGTGCTGCACACCGCGCTGCGCGCCCCACGTGACGCGGTGATCGAGGTCGACGGCGAGAACGTCGTGCCCAAGGTCCACGAAGTCCTCGACAAGATGGCCGGCTTCGCCGATCGCGTCCGCTCCGGCGAGTGGACCGGCCACACCGGCCGGCGCATCAAGAACGTCGTCAACATCGGCATCGGCGGCTCCGACCTGGGCCCGGCGAT